>NZ_JBFUCY010000008.1:0-209358 GCF_056404995.1 Mucilaginibacter sp. P2_A5 | reverse complement strand
CCATCGACCTGATCCATATTTACCTGGTAAACGAAGCCAAGAACCGCCTCACGGGCGATAACCAAAGCGTATCTGAAATAGCCTACCAGCTCGGGTTTGAAAACCTGCCCTATTTTTCAAGGCTTTTTAAAAAGGAAACGGGTATTAGCCCTAACCAGTTTAAAAAACAGCTGGTTAACTGAGATTGTTAAACTTGGAGTATCCATGTGCCTATAGTTATTATAGCGAAACTGTCCCCGCGGGGTCTCTCGGAGAGGACCCAGCGGCTGCAGAGTGCAAAGTCGTAATTCCCGAAGCCGCGTTTATGCGAGGTGATGTGGAACCTCAGGGTCCTCTCCGAGAGACCCTGAGGGGACGGGAAACTACAAAACGAGATCTTTCGGCAGAATGGTGTTATTTATTGATAACTTGGTGGTATGCACAAGCACTTGCTAAATATAATATCTCAAAAGGGACCGCTAACAGAAGCTGATAATGATTTATGCAAAGCATGTTTTGAGCCGGTGTTGTTGCCTAAAAACAGAATTGTTGAACAAGCCGGATACATACCCCAATACTTGTATTTTGTTGTAAAAGGCTTTATGCGTATTTTTCATTCAGCTTCTGGTCGGTGTTTTCACCGCACCAGCCGATGCTTGTGTATTGCAATTGATCTGCTTCTGTCCCCGCGGGGTCTCTCGGAGAGGACCCGCGGCTGCACAGCGCAAGTCGTAATTCCCGAAGCCGCGTTTATGCGAGGTGATTGGAACCTCAGGGTCCTCTCTGAGAGACCCTGAGGGGACGGGAACGAGATCTTTCGGCAGAATAGTGTTATTTATTGATAACTTGGTGGTATGCACAAGCACTTGCTAAATATAATATCTCAAAAGGGACCGCTAACAGCAGCTGATAATGATTTATGCAAAGCATGTTTTGAGCCGGTGTTGTTGCCTAAAAACAGAATTGTTGAACAAGCCGGATACATACCCCAATACTTGTATTTTGTTGTAAAAGGCTTTATGCGTATTTTTCATTACAATGAAAATGGCGACGAAGTAACAACTCATATTAATTGTCCGCCGGGCTTTTTAACTTCTTACTTTCATTTTATCAATCAAACTAAAGCTGATGAAAGTGTAGAATGCATTACCGAATGTGAATTGCTTAGGATCACAAAAACCAATTTAGACAGGTTAACCGGTAAAAGCGAAGCGTTTAAAGATTTCAGTATTGAAGTATTTCAGCAGTCTATAGCTTACAACGAGAACCGTTCAAAAGAGCTTGCCACATTAACAGCAGAGCAGCGATATAAAAAACTTATCGAAAACTATCCGGCTATCATCCACCATGTACCGGTGCAATACATAGCTTCGTTTTTGGGCATGAAACCCGAAAGTTTGAGCCGTATCCGCAAACGGATGCTTTCCTAACATTTGTCAAGTGGATTAGCTTTTATAGTCGGCAGATTTGAACCATTAATTATTAAAAAATAAGCAAATGGAAAATCAGCAGCTATCATTGGTTAACGGCGCAAATGGGCATCTCGGCAACAATTTAGTACGACTCCTTATCAGCAAAGGCATTGCGGTACGTGCATCGGTAAGGAATATTAATGATAAAAAACCTTTTGAAGGTTTGGATTGTGAGGTGGTTCAATCAGACATTACTGATAAGCAATCGTTGGTAAGGGCACTGCAAGGTGTAGATACCTTTTATGCAGTAGGCGCTGCGTTTAAGCTTTGGGCCAGAGATCCCCAAAAAGAAATTTATGATGTAAATATCCGGGGCACCAGGAACATGATAGAGGCAGCCGCAGAGGCTGGGGTTAAAAGAATTGTATATGTGAGTTCAATAGCCGCGTTAAATTATACCAACACCCCGGCAAAGGAAAGTTACGGTTATAACCCAGATCGCAGGGATGTGTACTATAACTCAAAAAACGACGGCGAACAACTGGCTTTTAAACTTGCAAAGGAACTTAATATAGAGTTGGTAGCTGTATTGCCGTCGGCTATGATAGGCGGTGAAGCTTTTGCGCCATTAAATGTATCGTACAATATTCTCAGGTTAATTCTGCAAAAAGAAATCCCGGTAGAAACTAACATAGCGCTTAACTGGGTAGATGTAAAAGATGTTGCCGAAGGTTGCTATTTAGCGGCAACTAAAGGGATCAACGGAGAAAGGTATATCCTGGCAAATGAAAAATGTACATCTATTAAAGATACTACAAAAATGGCACAACAGCTTTTCCCCGAATTGAAAATCAAATTACCGGTAGCAGTGCCAAAACTTATTTTATTTGTTATTGCCTGGTTAATGGAATTAGGAAGTAAAATGAATGGGAAAGCACCATTATTGAGCACTAAAGACATTGCTATGTTTTCAGGATTGCAACAGGACTTCTGTTTAGCAAAATCGAGAAAAGAATTAGGCTTTAATCCAACAAATACCGACATGGTTGTAAAAGAATCAATGCAATATTTGATCAGGCATCAATTGGTGCAATTAAAAACCTCTTAAACCCGTAGCATTGTGCAAATCAATCATAAAAGAGTTTGGCTTTTGTAATGCGAGGCCACATTTTAACCCATCCATGGGAACAGCATGGGAAAGATCATTAGAAAAAGCCCCTCAGATAAAAATCCGGAGGCTTTTGTTTATTTTTTATACATTTAAAATTAATTGCAATACTGGTAAAATTATAGTGGAAAACGCTAACGATATTATAGACATTGAAAAAATAATTAGCGGAATGGCACGAATTCCCTTAGGGGAAATTACCTTAAGAGATGATCGTATAAAACATAGCTGGAAAGTAGAAATACAACCATTTTTATTAGCTAAATATCCTGTAACACAGGCTTTTTACTATGAGGTTATGAATGAAAACCCCAGTGTATTTAATGGGAATGAGAACCCTGTAGAAAATGTATCGTGGAAAGATGCCGTATTGTTTTGTAATAAGCTTTCTATCAAAACAGGCCTTGAACCTTTCTATATTTTAGAGCCGTCGGGCGATATCGTATATAATTTAAATTCTGAAGGCTTTAGACTTCCTTCTGAAGCGGAATGGGAATATGCCTGTAAGGCCGGTACTGATGGAATAAGGTACGGCGGGATTGATGACATTGCCTGGTACAAAAAAAATTCAGGACAAACAACGCATAAGGTTGGAATGAAAACACCAAATCCCTGGGGATTGTATGACATGCTGGGTAATGTTTGGGAGTGGTGTTCTGACGTGTACGATGAAACAGTTTATGGATCTTATCGCATTTTTCGCGGGGGTGGCTGGTGCGATGAAGAAAGGGGCTGCTTGGCAACAAATCGCAGGCGAAGCCATCCAACAAGCTTTAAAATTGACGATTTGGGTTTCCGTATTGCACGATCCATCAGTGAATAACCCGCCGCGCAATCCAATCAGCCATAAAAGAGTTCCTGTTTTGTTTCTAAGTGAATGGGTAAAGCTATAAGACCATAATCTTTAACGCTTACGTTCACAACTGTTAAGTAAGCTGGCCGGAACTCCTTAGTCCCGGCTATTACTTAGATAAATTTAGATGGTTACCGGGTAACTTTTTAATTTATTACGATCTATTGCGAAGCTGATTTTATCGATGTATGAAAACAGAAGAATGATAAGGGCAGGCATAGCGGGTAAAATTAAGCGGGGGTATTCGGAATATCCGCCGATAATAGCAACTGCCACCTGTGCAAAAATCAGTAGCCACAATAACAGGCTAAACCAGGGTATTTGTTTTTTTTTGAACCACCCGGTAATAATCATCACCAGAGTAACCACGATAAAAATATAGAGGATATTAAACGTCACACAAAATAACATGTACTCGATATTATTCATCCGAAAGGCCAGATAACAGAACTTATGATCGGCGTAATTGGTGAATATATTGAGTGTTTGTAAATCGATTAGTTTGCCACCTATAGCCAAAGCAAAAGCAGCCGGTTGATTTTTTATACACGTTACGATGAATTGATGCACGCGGTCGGGTTCAAATTTTACCATCACACTCTCGCCTTTGGCGGGCTTCCCGGTGGTTTTTTGCTGCAGATCAAGATTAGCTTTTATGGCCGCAGTAATTTCGGGGTCATTACCATATTGATAAATATTAGCGATGACGATGACCGCCATTTCGTTATTATTACTTACCACGGAAATGCCGTTAAAATTGTGATTCTTTTTGTTTAGATGAGAATAACCCATTATTAACAATATAACAACTACCGAGGCAGCCAGCCCGGAAAGGCACATTTTCCAGTCTTTGCGGAAGAAAAGCAACCTCGAAATCCAAAACACAACTATCAACGGCAATAAATAAACAAATGATGGCCGCAGCATGATGCAAACAAAAGCAAACAAGGTGAGCGCCCATGCTTTGCCACTAGCCGGCCGTTGCAGGTATTTAACCCCCATATAGATAACCAGCAGGCTACAGTTGATCGAGAGCGATTCGGTGAGCACCAGCTTATCAAAATTGATGACGGGTAGCAGTACCCCATATAATAAGGTTGCAAAAAATACTACGCCGCTTTGCTTGAAACAAATCTTCACCACATTATAAAACAAGATGATTCCGAGGAATGAAATAATGATTTGTGCAACAACCACATGATCCATCAAATTTTGCTCACCAAACAGCTTCACCAATTTGATAAAGTACGGGTACACCGGCGTACGCAGCCCATCGGTTTCGCCTTTTAAAATATTGGCAGGGTAGTTAATATAAGTTGCTGTATCAACGGCACGGGTGGTTAATAAAACCGAATAATAAATTGCCCGCACAACGCCACTGACAAGTAAAATCCAAAACAATGGGGCAGTAATAATTTTTACCAGGATATTATTCCACTTTCCCTTTTGGGCAAAAGCGTTCAGCTTTAAATGCAGATTGGTTTTTAGGTTCATTCTTTTATTAATGGGTGACATTAGTTGTATTCGTAACCGCAGGGCAAAAGGTTGCTTTGAAGTTGAGGAAGACACCAGTAATGACCATAATTAATTATTAGCCTTTTTGCGTCAAGGGGAAACTATAGAGGGATGATTAGGAGTAATGTGGGATGACCCGGCCGTTTATCAAATACTCTTTTATTCTTATATCAAATTAAATCGGTGTATTTTTATATAACCTAATTTTTACCAGCCCCGGTAAAATTTCCCGTAAGACACAGCCAATTTATTAAAAACCGACAATTAATAAGAAAAAAATGGAACAGCAAACTAACCAGCCATCGCCCGAAAACATTATGAAAATTGGCACAGGCTTTTGGGCCTCAAAGATTCTTTTGACAGCAGTGAGTTTTCAATTATTCACCACGCTTGCCGAAAAGAAAACGATGAAGGCCAAAGATGTTAAAGATCTTTTAGGGCTTAAATGCACAGACAGGAATATTTATGATTTTTTAGATGCTTTAACCGTGTTTGGTTTTTTAAAACGTGATGGCATTTTGGATACCGCTATTTATTCAAACACCACAGACACAGATACATTTTTAGATAAAAACAAGCCATCATATATTGGAGGTATCCTTGAAATGATGAACAATCGTTTATATGGATTTTGGGGTAACCTGGGCGAGGGGCTGCTTACCGGGCTTCCGCAAAACGAGGCAAAAAGAAGCGAGGATTTTTTTGGGTTGATATACAGCGACCCTGAAAAATTAAAAGAATTTACCAATGCCATGAGCGGTATCCAAATGGGTAATTTTATGGCCTTTGCTCAAAAATTTGATTTTACCAAATATAAAACGCTGATTGATGTAGGAGGTTCGGCCGGGTTGCTTTCACTTATGGTTGCAAAACATAACCCCCATATGCATTGTACAAGTTTTGACCTGCCACCGATTGCGCCTATTGCAAACGCTACCATACAGCAATTTGGCTTATCAGATCGTGTAAAAACCGCAAGCGGCGACTTCTTCACTATGCCAATACCCAATGCAGACATTGTTGTAATGGGAAATATCCTGCATGATTGGGACGAAGAAAATAAAATATCATTAATGAGAAAAGCTTACGAAGCACTCCCTGTGGGCGGGGCATTTGTAGCTATTGAGGGTATAATAGATGATGAGCGAAAGCAAAATGTTTTTGGTATGATGATGAGTTTGAATATGCTTATTGAAACAGGAACAGGATTTGATTACACATTTGCCGACTTTAACAGGTGGGCAAATATTGCCGGGTTTAAATCAACTTTGCTTCTTCCGCTAGCAGGACCATCAAGCGCGGCAATAGCATACAAATAAAACCGCGTTGACATTGCCCCACTTGGCATCTTTTGTGCGACTGCCCGTGGGTTCTATATTTCATGCTAACACGATAGGCCCAAAAATGTTCCGGGAGACCTGATATCAAAATATATTTATCAATAAGCTTATAATAAATATGTTAAAACAACGTAGTTTTTTGAGTTGCCATTTGCCAACGCAACACACCCTATCATGACCATAAAACCATTCTTGTTGCTTTTCCTGGTATGTATAACTGCCTCACATGTCTACGCGCAGAATCACACTGCCGAAAATATTATACTTAACGGAGTTGTGATTGATAAGGGAAACAGCAAGGCATTGGCTTATGCGAGTGTGGGGATTTTAAACAAGCCCAATGGCACAGTAACAGACACGGCCGGGCATTTTAGCTTCGGCATTAGCCAGGATAATTTTGCAGATACCATCCAGGTAAGCATAGTGGGCTATGCCGCGTTGAAAATTCTGGTAAGGGACTTTATACCGGCGGCCGATAAAACAATCCAGTTATCACTAAAGCCGCAACAGCTTGCCGAAGTGAGAATTACAAATGCTATACGGGCAACAAACACAGAAATTATTGGCCGGCAAGCCGTAAGCAAATTTGTACAAGTGTCGGTTCACAACAAAAAAACGGCCAACGAAACCATTGGCTCAGAAATGGGGATGCTGTATAAAACCAGCCAAAAACAAGCCATTATTAAAGATTTCAACTTTTACATATCGGTAAACAACTTCAATTTTATAAAATTCAGGGTAAATATTTACGCCGTAAAAAATGCCATGCCCGACACATTGCTATGTAACAGGCAAATTTTTGCCACAGTAGATAATTTTAAAACCGGCTGGACCAACATCAACCTGGATCAATATAACATCAGGGTTAACGGAGAGTTTATTGTAACCGTTCAGTGGATAGAAGGACGGATGGATAAGAAGGAAACTCCGCTTACAGTACTCCCGGTAGCAATCACACCATTTTCTAAAAACTGCTACGCCCGCATAGCAAGCCAGGACAAGTGGAAGAAAATGGGCGTTAATTTGAGCAACTTTGTTACTATAGCGTATTAGTTTACTACCTACACATCCCCCTCATCGGCTCTATCCGCCAATTCGTCTATTCATTCCGGCCCAATGCCGATTACACAGAGCGATACGCCGAACAGTTGCTACCTTCGATATACAGATCAAAGCAAACAGCCATCCTGTAAATTTAAAATGATGAAGAAGTTTCAACCAACCTTGTCGCGGCGGGAATTCCTAACTGCTGCCACAGTAGCCGGGGCGGGTACCGCGATGATGCTGAACCCGCTGGCTGCCTGGGCTACCAATGGGGTAGATCCGCGCGTAACCAAAATAGTAGCCGACACCATGGGCATAGATACGCATAATCATATCGACGTACCCCTGGCCACGGTTGAAGTGCCCGGCCCGGATATCAACCTGGCAGGCGAACTGAAAAAGTCGGGCTTAGCGGCCATCTGCATGACATTCGCCGTAGATTATCAAAAATTACAAAACCCCGGCGATGCCTACGAACGGTTTAAAAATGGATTGGCCTCGATGGACCAGCAGTTGGCCCGCAACCATATAAAGCGCTCCCTGAACCTGGCCGATCTTAACACCACCCGTAAAAAGCACCAACCCACGGTTATCCAATCGGTTGAGGGCGGTCATTTTCTGGAGGGGCACCTGGAGCGGCTTGAGGAAGCCTATAACCGCGGCTTGCGGCACCTTACGCTACTGCATGACAGCGATTCATCGGTACCCCTGGGCGACGTTTTCACCAACCCCGCGCGCTGGGGCGGCCTTACCACTTTCGGTGCCGACGTTATCCGCGAGTGCAACCGCCTTGGCATCCTGGTCGACCTGGGGCATGCCAGCGCCGAAACTGTGGCAGCCGCGCTTAAAGTGGCTAAACATCCGGTCATCATTTCGCACACCGGTCTTGATACCCAGCTGGGGCAAAACGAAAACATGGCCCGCATGATGCGCCCCCGGCTCATCAGCAAGGAGCAGGCTAAAATTGTGGCTGATGCAGGAGGCGTTATCGGCGTATGGACGCACCTGGCCGGCTCGGCATTGGAGTATGCCCAAAATATCCGGGCGCTGGTTGATGTTGTGGGAATAGATCACGTTTGCATAGGCACCGATACCAAACTAACCCCGGCCTACAGGCCGGCGGGCGGCGGTTTCGGCCCCAAACCGGGCCAACAAGGCCCGCCATCCGGAGGCATACCTGGCAACCGCCCCGACGGTCCTCCTCCAGGCGATAAAAACCCTGATGGCCCTAATGGCGGACCAAACCGCGGCAAAATGGACGGAGGTACCAACCAAATCTGGCCGGATCAAAAGACGGGATTTTATTACACCGTAGTAGAAGCTATGCTAAATACCGGTTTTAACGCAGATGAAATAGGCAAAATAGGCGGCGGCAACTTTTGCCGCGTGTTTGATGCGGCCACGGCAGGTAACCGGTAATGTTATAAGGCAGGCTGGTGAAACTTTGCCTTTGCATAAAGCGCGGCCGGCAGTCGCGCTTTATGCTGAATTCCTCCTGGTGCCAGAATGCGGAGACGTATTAACAGGCCGTAACTATCCGTCAACTTCCTAAAGCTTTGCGGTCCCCGGAGCAAGAAAAAAATAGCATTGCGAGGACCCCGAGCGGCTATAGCGATGGTATGCTAAAATAAAACGAGCTGCCGATGCCTGCCTTGCTTTCGAACCATATAGTACCATTATTTTTTTCGACAAGCTCTTTACACAATAAAAGCCCAAGTCCGCTTCCTTTTTCGCTGGCTGTACCAAAAGTTGTGTATGACGAAAACTTATCAAATATTTTTGCCTGCGCCTCCTCCGGGATACCTTTCCCGTTGTCTTTTACCATTATAACGGCAAAAGATTCCTTTTTTTTGGCGCTCACCGCAACCGTATCGCCTGCTTCTGAAAATTTTACGGCATTCTCTACTAAATTCCTGATCACTATATCAATCATGGTTTCGTCGGCATAAACAGTTTCGGGCCCGGTAAGCTCTCCCCCTGTTACCAGCACCTTTTTTTCGGCAGCCCGTTCTTTCAGCAGGGTTACATTTTGTTCAATTACCTTTTGAACATCAAAACCGGCGGGATTAGCCTGGATACCATCCATCTGGCTTTTTGCCCAATACAGCAGGTTTTCGACCAGATGCGCGGTTATTTTAAGCGTATCGGATACCTTCTCAATCCAATACTTACCTTCTTCTTCCGATAGGTCATCTTCCTTTATCATATCCATCATATGGCTGATGGTATGGATTGGGCCCCTCAAATCGTGTCCTATAATGGAAAACAGCCTGTCCTTTACATGCACCAATTCTTCCAGCTGCAGGTTTTGCGCCGATATATCTTTGTTTTGTAGGGCCAACTGTTCGCTAAGCTTCCTTTTTTGTGTGTAATTTCTGAACAGGACGAAAGCGAATATGAGTAACGAGATAGCCCCGGCGGTTAATAAATCACGCCTTATTCTTACCCTCTCGAGCTCTTTTTGCCCTATGACTTTATCTTTATTCAGCAAATCAATTTGCCGTTGCTTTTGTTCCAGTTCATAAGATGATTGTATATTCCGGATAACTTTTTCTTTTTCGGCGGTTTTCAAGCTGTCGTTTAAAGCAAATTCAAGGTTTCGGTAATATAGCGCTTTCTTATAACTGCCATTTTTCTGATTGGTTAGATACAGCACTTTATAAGCAGTTGCAATAAGTTCAATAATGCCAGATTTTTTACTTTCTTCCAGGCCTTGTTGTGCATAGCGTATACTTGCATTGTAGTTGCCTGTATAATAACTGGTAAGTGCCAGCCCGTTATGGCAATAAGCAATATCTTCGTCGTCGCCGTTTTTTTGCGCAATAGCAAGCGCTTTGTAAAAATAAACCTGCGCCCTCCTGTAATCCTTTTTGGTAACGTAGTTTTCGCCAATATTATACAGTGCAACAGTTACGTTGATGGGGTTTTTCCCTCTTTTTGCGATAACCAGTGCCTGGGTGTTATATAGTATGGAAGAATCGGGCTGGCCTTTTTTCTTAAATATCTCGCCTAAGTTTATCAATAAGCTCACTA
Source organism: Mucilaginibacter sp. P2_A5 (assembly GCF_056404995.1). Lineage (NCBI taxonomy): Bacteria > Pseudomonadati > Bacteroidota > Sphingobacteriia > Sphingobacteriales > Sphingobacteriaceae > Mucilaginibacter > Mucilaginibacter sp. P2_A5. The sequence goes on along the minus strand of NZ_JBFUCY010000008.1, from coordinate 199,014 downwards.
CTCCCTCATGTGTGGGATCATTTTGTTTCAAGGCTATTTTATAAGCTTGCCTGTTATAGTAAAGTGCTTTTGAATAATCCTCGATACTTACGTACATGCCGCTGATGTTATTATATTCATTCCCGGTTAATCCTTCCATCCCCAATTTTTGGCTGATGCGTAAAGACTGAAAATGGCATTCCAACGCTTCGGGCCACTTGCCTTTATATCCCAAGGCTACCCCTTTTGAAACATAGGCCAACGCCACGCCCTTTTCAAAATGAATTTTTTGTGCAAGATCAAGCGATTTTTGCGCCATTAAAAGAGCGCTGTCGGCATTTTTACCCCAATATTGCCTGGAAATAGAATAGTATATATTTACCTTATCGGTATCGTGTTTTGCTGTATTAAGCCGCTCAAACAAAACTTTTATATGATTGGCCTGGGCCAGGCTGGGGGATATGCCTGTAAAAACCGTTACACCACATATAATAATGTAACGCATATAAAAATACAACTTATGCGTAAGTAAAGGTTTTCCCATACAGTATAATTAATTAGAACTGTTAATATAAGGCAAAATGAGTAATATTTATATGGTATACATAAATAAGATATTATTCATTTTAATATTTTTAACCAGGCGAAAGTTTCCCGTTAGTATATATTACGGGGTTGAGGAGCAAAGGGTGGCTCTGTTATATAATTTTTTTAAGTAAACAAGGATAAGGCAAGGGAGCCTTGTACCTTTCGGGCTATAGGATGTTTTTGATATTTATAGCATTTCATTCGCCGGCTTTGTAAACGGAAATTCTAAAATAATTTCAGTTCCTTGTGTTAGCTGGCTTTTTACTTTTATGCTGCCGCCTAAGGCTTCAACCTGTGTTTTAACCATAAAAAGCCCCATGCCCTTGCCTTCCATAGTGGTATCAAAACGTTTGTACAAGCCAAACAGGCTGGCGGCATTCTTGTCAAGATCAATACCCTTTCCATTATCTTTAAAAGTCAGCCTTATTTTATCTTTATGCAAGTGGCTTTCCATATGAATAATGGGCACAATACCCGTACGGCGATATTTGATGCTGTTTGAAATAATATTATAAAAAATACTGTACATAAAGCTCCGGATAGTAAATATAGCATCTACCTCATCAAAAGCGCATTCAAAATAAACGTTTTCATCTGTTATGATATGCTGCATATTAACCCTGATATCATTTACCAGGCCGTTAAAATACACCGTTTCTTTTTGTTCGTTTACCACTTTGCGGGTTTGCAAAATATGGTTAAGGTCCTGTATAACAGTATCAATATCTTTTGCCGATCGGGCGGCTTTTTCAAGCACCTCGCGCATTTCATCCAATGTGCCACCTTTTTCATCAACCAGGTACGACAGCCCGATTATATTGGCCACAGGCGCGCGCAGGTTATGCGATATGATATAGGTAAACTGCTCCAGATCTTTGTTTTGCTGAATCAGGTCGGCGGTTATCCTTTCGCGCTCAAGCCCGGCAATTTTATGTCCGGTAATGTTTTTGTTAGCCACCACAAAACCACAAGGCTTATGTTCGCTATTTTTTACAACAAACCATTGAATATGGTACCATTCAACAGTACCATCTTTTTTTGGAAAACTTACTTCATATTCGGCGCTTTCGTTCCTGATCACTTTATCCAGTATTTCTTCCATAAAAGCCGTTCTATCTGGCGGGAAATACCCCTTCATGGCCTGGCCTGTCTTCAACGTTTTGTTTCGGCGTTCTTCGGAATACTTTTGCGCCTGCGCGTTAAAAGAAACTATGTTCAGTACGTCATCAAACAGTACGTAGGCTATATCGGTGTTATCGAAAATTGCACGCAGGTTTGCTTCTGATTTTTGAAGCGCCTCCTGGTCCTGTTTACTTTGGGTAATATCTGTTACCATAGCAAGGGCACCCTTGTACTTACCTGTTTTATCAAAAATTGGGTTGGCCGATATATTTGCCCATACATCTTCACCGCTTTTTTTTACATACCTGATATTTAAATTTTCTTTAGCCCCATTTCTTCTCCTTTCCATACAGGCTATGGCGTAGGCCTTGCCCTCTTCATCCATAAAATCATAAAGCTCCTTTCCCATCATTTCTTCGGCAGAGTAACCCAGGATATCAGCTATTTTTATGTTTACAAAGTTTGTTTTTTCGTTTTCATCAATGGTCCAGATACCCTCCTGCGCGGTTTCAACAATCTGCCGGTATAGCTCTTCGCTCAATCTAAGCGTTTCCTTTTCGGCTTTATCAGAAGTAATATCCCTTATAATCCCCTCTGTTCTTATTAATTGCCCGGTTTCATCCAGAATGGGAATTGTCTTTTTCTCCACCCAGCATATCATTCCATCTTTACGTATAATGCGGTATTGACTGTTGGTCCGTTCGCCTTGCTCTAATCTTTTTTGCTCATTAACAGCAATATGATTGTCCTCGGGGTGCACCATATCAAACCATAGCCGGTTACCCGCAATAAAATCGGCTGGTTTATAACCATATTGTTTTTCGCATGCCTGCGAAATCTGTAATACCTGCATGTTTACCGTGTCAACAGAAAAGAAAACTTCATCCATGGCATCAAAAAATGCCATCAAATTATCATGGGTGCTTTCCTGTGTTTGCATCTTGCGGGATGTAGGTTTATTGGTAATATGAAAGTAATAAAGTTTGGCTTAAAAAAACGTCTGTATACTGCTCCGGACCGGAAAACGCAATTTTCAGTTTGTTAATTTGTTAACCTGCGTTAAGTAAAAAAGGTCTCGTCATAATTAAAAAGTTCTTCAGCAATAAAAACAAGTTACGTATTATTTAAACCTGCTGGGATGTTATCCATAGCGAATGTAATATACACAATTGCAAAACTTATAAAAAAGCTATTTGAAAATATATCGTCATCGCTACAAAGCAGCGATACTATTGTAAATTGCTGACTATCAATACATATCAAAGTATCCCCTGGCTACTTTACTCGTTTTTCGCTGCAGCGAACCAGTCTTTAGGTAACCCTTGGGCGGGCAGGTTAATATTTAATTAAGCAAAATTGGCTAATCATTCAGCATAATTACCATATCCTTTGTTTTTTTAATAAGCCGATTAATTCCCTTTTTTGAATCATCCAGGTTCATTTACAGGTCAATTAGTGGAATTGGAAGTGTTTTTTGCAAAATATTCATTGATTTACATCTATATAACATATTAACATATTGTACCTGGGGTAACCCCTATATGTAAATACCATTAGTTTAATACAAATATTTTATTTTAGTTTGTATCATTGGATACTGGTCTTGTATCGTAATAAACCTAATTTAATTATAAGCAATCAAAAATGTCGTACAATTTGTCTGACTTAACGGATATTGTAAAAGAAGTGGCTGTGCATGACAGTTATATTGCTTACAAAAAGTTATTTGGATTGCTTTTTCCATCAATAAAACGCTTTTCTTACGGCCTGTTAAAATCGTCCGAACTTGCAGAAGAAGTAGCATCCGACGTAATGATCACGTTGTGGCGAAAGCGGGAATCTATTACCTCCATCAATAATATTAAAGTATATGCTTTTGTAATTGCAAAAAATTTGTGCTTAAATATCTTAAAAAAGAACTCGGGCGGCAGGATAATTTCTCTGGATGATATTTCTGTTGATTTGCGGATTGATAATACCACCCCCGAGTGGATACTGATTAATGACGAATTGAAGACAAGCCTCAATAACGCCATCAACGAATTACCAACCAAGTGCAAAATAATTTTCAGGCTGGTAAAAGAAGATGGCCTGAGTTATAAGGAAGTTTCTGAAATACTTGATATATCTGTTAAAACAGTTGACTCTCAACTGGTTATTGCCTCCCGGCGCTTATCTGTTTCTATTAAAAAAGAGTTTAATCTTAGTCCTGTAAAAAAATATTAAATTTTTTTAGGGAGAATTTTCGTTTTCGTTGTCTTTCTGTTTAATCGCCAAACATTTTTTAATTGATGGAGCAGAAAAGGATCATACAGTTATTAACCAGGAAACTTGCCGGCGAGGCTACCGGCCAGGAATTACAGGAACTGGATGAGCTGCTGGCATTGTTCCCCGAGGCTTTGTATTACGAAGAAGTATTAAACCAGATCACCTTTAAAAATGAACTTCCGGAAGAAACTGATATAGATGAAGCTTTTGCCGCGCATGAGCAAAAATACGGGCATGAGTTTGCTGATTATAAACAGCAAGGCCTGGCCACCCCTGTAAAAAGAAGGTTTGTTACACGCTGGCTGATAGCCGCTTCATTGATAACTATAAGCAGTTGCGCTTTCTATTTACTATATCAAGATAAAAAAAGCAACAATGTTTCATACTCGCCCGATATCGAAATTGTATGCGGCAAACGGATGCGCAAAAAAATAGTGCTTCCGGATGGCACGAGTGTTTGGCTTAATACCAACAGTAAGCTTCAATACGATGATGCCATGCTGAATAAGGACCGCAGGGAGGTAAGGCTGTACGGCGAGGCATTTTTTGATGTAGCCAAAGATAAAAAGCATCCGTTTATAATACATACCGAAAAAATAGCTGTCAAGGTTTTAGGTACTGCTTTTAATATTAAGGCCTATCCTGGCGATGCTGTTACCGAAACAACACTCATCAGGGGATTGATAGAACTATCGCTTAACAGCGATCCGCAGCGGAAGATATTGCTGCGCGCCAAAGAAAAACTCGCTTTAAATGAAAGCGTGTTAAATGAGCATATCAATAAAAGTGCCGCCCCACCAATTCATAACCAGCTGGTTATAGAAAACGTTGAACCCGTTGAAATATCAAACAAGGATTATATTGAAGAAACTTCATGGCTGCAAAACAAACTGGTTTTTAAAGATGAATCATTTGAAGAGCTGGCCCCGAAGTTAGAGAAATGGTATAACGTAACCTTTAAAATCAATAATAAAACCGCGGCCGGCTATAGGTTTACCGGCATTCTTGAGAACGAAACACTAACCCAGGCATTAACAGAAATGCAAATTATAAGGCCATTTAAATTTAAGATAACCGCCAATGACATAGTGACCATTAACTAAAGAGAGAAGGGGATTGCAATAAAAAAGCGGGAAATGCTCGAATATTCCCCGCTGTATTATCGATCCATTAAATCAGTAACAGGATGTTGCTGATAACTAACCGATTGTTTAATTACTAACACCGTAAAATTATGAAAAAAGAAATACTTCATGGTAAAGTATTTTCTGTGCCCCATTACCGAAAATTTTTATTGATGCTTAACTGGACTTTTGTTCTCACTTTTCTGTTTTGTTTGAATGTATCGGCAAACAGTTATTCGCAAAACGTTAAGGTTAGCCTTAACCTTAAAGACGCGTCTTTGAGGAAGGCAATTAACACCCTTGAGCAAAAAGGGAAAACCCGTTTTTTATATAGCGAGCAATTGCTGCCGCAAGACAAGCAGGTTACGCTTGATGTTAACAACGTGCCTTTGCTTGATGTATTAAACAGGATACTTGAAAATACCGGCCTTGATTACCAGACAACTGATAACGGGCTGGTGATTATAGCCCTGAAGGGTTCTGTTATTAAAAACATTCAGGTAAAGGGCACGGTGCTTGACGACAAAGGCAGCCCTTTGCCTGGGGTAAGTGTAAAGGTACTTGGTACAAACGGCGGTGCCGTAACTAATGGAAATGGCGAATACGATGTATCGGTGCCCGAAGGGGCTTCCCTGGTGTTTTCGTATATCGGTTACCTGACGCAAACGGTAGAAGTTGGCACAAAAACACAAATAAATGTAGTTTTAAAGGTAGATGAGGCCAGCCAGAAACTGAGCGAAGTAATTGTGGTTGGATACGGAACCCAACGTAAAAGCGACCTTACAGGATCGGTTGCTTCCATAAGCGGGAAAGATTTGGATAAAACGCCGGTACTAGGCGCCGACCAGATGTTGCAGGGACGCGTTAGCGGTTTGCAGCTTACCCAATCAGACGGGCAGCCGGGTAGCGCTACATCTATCCGGATACGGGGTACCAACTCCATAAACTCGGGTAACGAGCCCTTGTATGTTGTTGATGGTTTTGCCGGAGTTGGCAACCTTACCTCTATCAACCCTAATGATATACAATCTATCGAGGTTTTAAAAGATGCTTCGGCGACGGCAATTTATGGTAGCCGCGGCGCCAACGGGGTAATACTTATTACCACAAAAAAGGGAAAAGCCGGGCAGCATGCCATAAATTTTGAATCGTACGCTGGCGTACAGCGTATAGCCAAAAAACTTCCGCTGATGGACGCTACGCAATTTGGCAAATATTTAAACCGGTATTATACCGAATACAATGCGGCCAACCCAGCCACTGCCAAAGCTTTACCTTACACCGACGACCAGATTGCCGGGTTTGGCAAGGGCACCAACTGGCAGGACGAGCTGTACCGCACCGCGCCCATACAAAATTACCAGCTAAGCTTTAACGGTGGCAGCAACGAAGCGCGATACTACCTCAGCTTAAACCATTTTGACCAGGACGGTATTATGAGGGCTACCGGTTTCAGGCGCGAACTGGTACGTTTAAACCTGGACAGGAATATAGGTAAGAAGATTAAGATGGGCTTTTCTTCGCAGATTTCCTATAATTTGCAGGCGGTTGACCCAAGTATAACCGGGGTAGGATATGGCGCTGCCGGCGGCGCGCTGAGTATGAGCCCTATTACACCTTTGCGCGATGCAAACGGCGCATATACATTTGCAAATGCACCGGCCGCGTATGTTGGCACATATGGCAACCCGGTTGCCGCTTTAGAATTGGCTACAGACCGTATTGCTAATGCGCGCGGGCTTATTAATACTTTTGGCGAGTATGAATTTATCTCCGGCTTTAAATTTAAAAGCAGCTTTGGGGTTGATTATAATACTGCAAACGAAAATTCATACCTGCCTACCACTATTTACATCGGGCAGCAAACCGGCGGAACGGCTTATTCATCCAATAATACAAGCTACAGCTGGTTAAATGAAAATACATTATCCTTCAATAAGCAATTCAACAAAATACATGTAATTGATGCCGTAGCCGGTGTTTCATTACAGGAGTTTAAAACCAAGGCATTCAGCAGCAGTGCACAGGGCTTTTTTACAGATAATTTAGGCACCGATAACCTGGCTTTAGGCGCCAATGTTTTAACGCCCCAATCCAACAAGTACAGGAATACTATTGCCTCTTATTTTGGCCGGATTAATTACCGGCTAATGGAAAAGTACCTGTTTACTTTCACCATGCGTTCTGATGGGTCTTCCCGCTTCGGTGCAACCAGGAAACGGGGTTATTTCCCATCCGGGGCATTTGCGTGGAGGGCATCGGAAGAGAAATTCATTAAAAACATAAAACAAATCTCAGACCTGAAGATCAGGGCCAGCTACGGGGTTACCGGTAATCAGGAAATAGGATCATATCAATCATTACCTCAATATGGCATAAACAGCTACACTTTGGGCACGTCTTCAACACGTGTGGTTGGCGTACAACCAAATAATATTGCTAACCCTAATTTGAGTTGGGAGTCTACAGCTTCCTTCGATGTGGGTGCCGATATGGGATTCTTTAATAACCGCATCAGCCTCACCGCCGATTATTATCATAAAACAACCAGCGATCTGCTGCTTAATTTTTCGATACCTCAATCGTCGGGTTTTTCAAGCATTTTGCTTAATGCAGGAAAGGTTGAAAACCACGGTATTGAGTTTTCTTTAACTACAAGAAATATTGAATCGGGAAATTTCAACTGGTCTACCACCCTTACCTACGCAGCAAACCGGAACAAAGTATTGGACATGAACGGCACCAACAATATACTGGTTGGTAATACCGGCCCATACATCGCGACCAACGGCCTTGCCCCTTCTATTTTGCGCGTTGGCCAGCCTATAGGGTCATTTTATGGCTATCATTTTGATGGAATATACCAAACCCAGGCGCAAATTACCGCAGCAGGCATATCGGGCGTGGTACCGGGCGACGCTATCATCCGCGATGTTGACGGCAATAAAATAATTGACGGTAATGACAGGCAAATTATCGGGCAGGCAGCTCCAAAATTTATTTTCAGCATAAACAATACCCTGTCTTACAAAAACTTTGATCTTTCTGTTTTTGCCCAGGGCGTACAGGGCAATAAGGTACTAAACCTTACCAGCTACGCACATAGCAACGGAACTACAGCAAATGTGTATAACTATATGGCCAATGCCTGGAGCGGCCCCGGAACCAGCAATACTATTCCGAGAGTTCTTAGCACATCCATACGCAACGCCGGCGTAGTAGATAATTACCTGGAAGACGGAAGTTATTTGAGGATACAAACCGTGTCGTTAGGATACAATGTACCGGTTTCGCCAAAATCACGGGTATTTAAAACCTCAACAGTATATGTCACAGTCCAAAACGTACACACTTTCACCAAATACACCGGTTATAACCCCGAAATAAACAGTTTTGGCGCCCAAAACCTGAATGCAGGTACACAAAACCTGAACCCCGGCAGCCAGAACTTAAACCTTGGGGCCGACGTTAACTCATATCCGCCGCCAAGAACCTTTTTGTTGGGGGTAAAATTAGGATTTTAAACAAAAAACATACTTAATATCATTTATATGAAGATAAGAATTTTAATGGCTGCGGCGATAGTAACGTTCAGCCTTACCTCGTGTAAGAAATTTCTTACCGAACAGCCATATAGCTTTTTGACGCCCACAAACTTTTATAAAAACCAGGGCGATGCGGTTGCGGCTTTAAACGGAGTTTTCAGCACGATGCAGCCTCAATCCTTTTATCAGCGCACGGTTTTCATCGTGTCTGATAATGCATCGGACCTGATGTATGCGGCACCTGGTTCTTCAACCGACAGGAACTCGCTAACCAACCATACTTTTGCCGCCGTTAATGGCGAAATTGGCAACTGGTACATCAATGATTACAAAATGATCAAGAATGCCAACGACGTTATCAAATACGTTCCGCTGATTTCGATGGACCCGGTTGAAAGGGCAAACATTGTTGGTAATGCCCGTTTTTTGCGTGCCTTGGGCTATTTTAACCTGGTTACAGCCTTTGGTCAGGTACCGCTTATTACCGAGCCGGTTACCGCTTCCTCCCCTGACCTGTACCCCAAAAAAGCTTCTATTGCAGCCCTTTATGACCAGATTATTGCCGATCTTCAATATGCAGAAGCCAATTGCTATGCCGAAAAAAATATCGTTGCCGGCAATAAGGGAAGAGTATCTTCGGGCGCAGCATCCGGCATGTTAGCAAAGGTATTGTTAACACGCGCCAAATCGGGTGCGGCAAAGGCTACCGATAGCCAGGACGCGCTTGCCGAATGCAATAAAGTAATTAATGATGCCTCATATAGTTTGCTTACCAATTACGCCAGTATATTCAGCTCGGATAACAAATACAATAAAGAGATAGTTTTTGCGGTACGCTTTGGTACAGCGCCCAATGTTGGTAATATCATATTGCGGATGTATTATCCAACTGTATTAGGCGGATACGGCTCATTTTTTGCTCAGAACAACTTTTTCAATAATGGCTTTCCCGATGGCGACAGGGATGTGCGCAAAACCTATAGCATATCTAACCAGGCGGTTGATAATAAAGGTGTAACCCAAACGGTAACCCCTTTTATTTATAAATTCAGGGATAGCCAGTGGAAACAAGATAATAATTCACGGAGCGATTGGTTTGTTTTACGCCTGGCCGAAATTTACCTGTTACAATCAGAAGCTATGCATAATATTAACCCTGCCGATCCTGCCAAATTTGACGGGATAAATATAGTGAGGGCACGTGCAGGTTTATCATTGCTAACAGATCAGCTGAATATGATAAATACTCCTACCCCCGATGCATTTATAGACGCTTTACTTGCCGAGCGGGCGCGGGAACTTTGCGGAGAAGGACAACGCCGATGGGACCTTTTACGTTTGGGACGGTTGAAGGCCGCTATGGCCAAGGTTAGTGTTACTGTTGACGATAACCATTTATTATTCCCGATACCTCAATCTGAACAGGATGCCAATCCTAATTTTTAATGGCATAAACCCCTACGGTGCCGCCCCGGTAATTATCGGGGCGCCCAGTTGGCAAGGTAATTATACAAGTCCCGGATGTGGTTTCATCCGGGATTTTGTGTTTTTAGATGGGCTGGCGATTTGAATAGGTATCTGATATTTGACTTAGATTATTTATGGAGGGTAACAGATAACGTTTGCCATATTTGAATTTGTGACAGCCATAACCTGCAATTTTTTCACAGAATATGAAAATTTTTCAGCTTATCAGGCTGCGTTGGCGTCTGGCATTTTAATTGTTAAGTTAGTATCAGAACGCGAAGTTCTGAAGTTTAATTAATTACAAGTTCAATCATTAAATTTATTTAGGAGGACAACACATGACATTGGTTAAATTTAATCCCGAAAAAAGGAACAATTCACTACTGCCCGGCTTTAGTGATGTTTTTGATTCTATTTTTAACGACACTTTTTTAAACGACCGTATGGTGGCCCGCGTGCCTGCCGCTAACATTAGCGAAACAGCCGAAAATTACCATATTGAACTGGCAGCGCCCGGCTTAAAAAAAGAAGATTTTAAACTAAACATTGACCGCAACGTATTGAGCATTTCTGTTGAACAAGTATCAGAAAGCAATAACGAGAAAAAGAACTACAGCAAGCGCGAGTACAGTTACAGTTCATTCGTGAGGTCATTTACCCTTCCCGAAAGTGCCGATGACAGCCGTATTGAAGCTACTTACACCGATGGCGTACTTAAGGTAGACATTGCCAAAAAAGAAGAAGCCAAATCTGTAAGCAGGCAAATTGAAATTAAATAACATGTTCTGATTTATAGTTTAAGAGCCTCCTGTATAAGGGGGCTTTTTTTTATATATTTTTACTTGACCTCTCTGGCCAAAAAAAGACCCGAAAACTGCAGAAGTTAATTTAACCCTTAGGATAACGGCGGCGGGCCCTGAGCGGACAAAAAGCTATTTTAACTCCTTTAAAAACGCAGTGGCATCATCGCCCAACTTATGATTAAGCTTAGCCAGTTTAGCAAGGTATAACTGCCGCACATCGGCCCATTTGTAATATGGGAAACCTGTTTTTAACCCGCTGATATGCGCTTCCTTCTCGTTCAGCAGTATCATGACCAGGTAATTTGCCGATCCCTTCTTTTTATAAAATACCCATTGGATATTTGAGCTTAGCGGGGCTACGTTTGAGGCCCGCCAGGCGGCATCAAACTGATTGATATCAGGTGATACCTTATCGGCCCCCCTAATCCCCAACAATGCCGCAAACGGCGAAATAGTTTCGGCATGTGCAAAACGGAAATTGGCATTATATGCTCCGGTTTTTATAAAATCATCCGTTGTGGTAATAAAATTGGCTAATAAAGGAGCTGCGATAATCACCTGTATACCATTGGGTTTTACACCAGGGCCTTTTACCAAAAAATCTTCAACAGCATCGGTACGACCTAATGCCTTCAATTCATCGCAGGTAAAAAATTGGGTAAAGTCAAGATCTTTCACTTCGAGATTTTTTTGCTTGATTTCCTCCTTTAACGAGTATACGATAGTGGCAAATCCCCAGATATCGCTCACCATTTTATCTGCCCATTTTTTGTCCTGTAATTTCAGAAAGGCCGGCTTAAAAAGCCTGGTGGTTATATTTTTGTTGATGTTGTCAATATGTTCGGCTTTGGTAATAACTGCTTTGTATTTTTCCCATTCGGTACCATCCTTATAAGCAGTGTAAGCCGGCGATTCGTCATAAAAACGCAGGTTTACATCATCGTTGGCTTCAGTTATTTGCGCCGAATCTTTCAAGGCCACTTTCAACCCCGACAAAAATGCATCGGCACTTTGTTTAGTGCGTACCTCTTTGGTAAAAGTAACATTCAGTTTGGGGCCGCCGGCAAATACATTACTATAGCTGTGATGCATCCTATCCCCTATTTGCCGCAGTTCGGCACGGCCCTCGGCAGATATGGATTTGATGTTGCCTTTCTCAACCTTTTGCAGATTAAGCACCATTTGTTTAAGCAGCCTGCCTTTTTCGGTAAGCATGCCGGCGCTATCGGCTTTTAATAAAATGGCATATATAGCGGTGGTATTAACATCTTTGGTTAAATGCCTTGCCCCGTGCCTGCCCACATGGTTAATAAACACTGGCTGGTAACCTTTGGGCACAGGCGTATATTTAGTAATCGGCGCTTTATACAAGGTTTTGGTCCCCAAAAAAGCAGTACCACAATCCTGGGCATGGGCAGTGAAGGCTGATGCCGTAATAAGCAGAAGATATAAGAAGGCTTTTTTCATGGCTTGTATATAATTAACAAACCCTCCCTAAAAGGGAGGGCTTAAAAATACTAATTAAAAGTCTCCCCTACCGGGGGAGATTTAGAGGGGGCTTAATGCTGGTTACCCGTAAAGTCATTTTGATAAGCGCCCGCGTCTTTACCCGGAGGGGTAATATCTGTACCGTAAGTACCGGTTGCGGTTACCGCGTGCATTGGTGTAAAATCAGTTTTGCCCGCCTTAAGCGCTTTCGACGTTGATTTTAACCTGAAGTTTGATGTACCAACCATTACCGCGGCCGGTGTCTGTAATGACACCGTCATCGGGCCCGGGTTGGCCGTATAATCAAAAGCAGTAAGATCGTAGCCATAAAACGCAGGATCGTTATCTTTTGGTGTTGCTGAATGTACATCAGCCGACTGAAAAGTTGATACGCCATCAGCTGCATTAAACAGGTCTACAATTTTTTGGGTTTGTCCGTAATAATATTGATTGTTGTACTTAATGTTGATTAAATCCGCATCGCTTGTTAAACGCAGGCCAAACCGGCAGTTGGCGATAATATTGTTATAAACCGTTCCGCGTGCAGCCTTTTCAAAGTTAATAGAGCCGCCACGACCAGATTTTGTTTGCCTGAAACCGCAGTTAACCATGGTGTTGTTGTACATGTTAACATTGGTTTGGGTGCCCGAGCTGCCGGCGTCAGATGCCTTTAACGCGTTGGTTGCAGCGCCTATCATGAAGTTATAAGCCAAATCGCCACGGGTGCCGCTTTTCATGTTAAAAAACTCTCCGCCCGATTGTCCGCAAAGCTCAAAGGTGTTCCGCATTACGCTGATTTTGCCACCTGCCACCCTGATGGCATCATCCTTGGCGCCAAATACCCACGAATCTTCCAAAATAAAGTTCCTGTTGATGTTGGCAAAATAGATGATATACCTTGGGTCTCCGCTGGAGTAAATGCCTGTTTCGTTACCGCTTGCGGGGCCGCCCGCAAATTCAAGGTGTGTCCATTTAATAATCAAATCGCCACCTGGGGTAGCACTTTTTGATGAAGGGTCGGGCCAGCAAACAATACCTCCCCACCATCCTTTAAAAACGTCGGTGTAGTTTTGCGCATTTGCTTCAGTGTGATAAGTACCGGCATTTTGTACGGTTATATAGTTAGGTTTATCTTTTGTGCCCAGGCTGATAAAAGTACCGTGCATGATAATCTCCGGCGCTGTTTGGTAGGTTTTGCCATCGCCTATGGCTATTAGCTTTACACCGGCCTCCATTTGCAGGGTATCACCTTCGTTTACAGTAATATCGGTTTTAAAATAATAAGTTTTGCCGCTAAGCATAGTGCCTTTTACAGCCCCTTTAAGGGTATCAGAAGTAATACCGTTACTTACCTGGTGCAATGGTGGCGAAATAATTGCCAGTTCGGCTTTATGGCATGCACTTAGCGCTAATAGCGTAAGGCATGCAAAATATATTTTGTTTAAGCTTTTCATCTTTAATATCATTATAATTTATACCGTAAACCAAGTATGTAATATTGTTTGTAAAGGTCTTTCCGTACAGCTGTGTTTTCGCCTGCTTTTTGTAGCTCAACATTCACAGCGTCTGTTGGGTAAGGCCTCCTGATCTCTAATTCATAGGGGGTATTCAACAGGTTGGTTGCCTTAGCATACACATACAGGTTACCAAACAAGCGTTTATCGGCCGATAGGTCAAGCGTTGTAAAACCTTTTTGCCAGATATCATTATTCAGATATGGCGATACCGTATTTAATCTTGCACCGGTGTATACAAATGACAATTGTGCATTAAGCCCGTTTTTAACGCTGCGGTACAGTAATGAAAGGTTACCAATATTTTTTGACTGGCCCTGTAACGAACGCGTTTGCTGTACGGTACGGTGTGTTACCTGTCCCTGGTCGTTACGATAATCCTCTTCTTTATCTGTTGTTATTTTAGAGTTTGTATAGGTGTAGTTTGCACGGATGCCAAAGCTTCTGAAATATTTGGTATAATCAACCTCAAAGCCGTAGTTATGGGCGTTACCAAAGTTTTCCGGCCTTAATACATAGCTTGTTCCCGATTTTTCGATGGCGTATTCAACCGGGTTGTTTATTGATTTGTAAAACACACCCACCAATAACTGGTCAAGCGCCTTAGGGAACAGTTCGTAACGTAAGTCGAAGTTTTCGGCGGTGATCCGTTTCAGGTTCGGGTTACCTAATTCGTCATAAAGGGCATCCGGGTCGCCGGCTGTATGCGGTACCAGTTCGTAAAAATTTGGACGGCTGATGGCCGAGTAATACGACAGGCGCAGATCCTGTTTTTCATTAAACTGATATTTAAAGTTTAGGCTTGGTAGTAAATCATAATATCTGATAGTTCCGTCTTTACCTTCTACCGAAGCATCAGCCTGTGTATGCCAGGCCTGGCTGGTATGCTCATACCTTAAGCCGGCAATAGTTGATAATTTACCTGCGGTAAACTTAACCTGGCCATATCCGGCGCCAACCTTCTCGGTAAAATCGTAATTAAGCGCATTGGTTGGCGTACCCTGGGTATTAAATAAATCGAAAGTGTTTAAATCAACGTTGCCGTTGAATGTTTGAGCGGTGTTTGCGGCGCCTGGCCTCAGGTCGTACTCGTCGTAGCTGCTGTGCCTTGTTTTATCGCGGTACATACCACCTGCGCTTAATTCAAATTTAGTATCGAACAAAGTTGGTGTGTAAATAAAATTAAGGAAACCCGTTTTATCCTCATCAGAGTTTTTGGTGAATGTGCGGCTTTGGGCTTTATTGGCATCAAAAGTAAATGGCGCCTGTACAATAGTACCGTCTGATTGAACGTTACGGCCGGTGTTCAGGTTAAGTTCGGCCCTATCGGGTTCATTGGCGGTAGCTTTTGAGTAAACGGCCGTCCAGTTGATACTGAAATTATCGTTCAACCTATGATCGCCATGTAAATTGCCGTTTTTTATGGTTTGTATCGTCCTGTCGCTGCGGTAGGTTTGGCCTACGCGGCCGGTACCAATACCTGCACGGCCAAGCTCTAAACTGGTATCCGAGCTAAACCTGTAGGTGTTTTGCGCAAGATTGATGTAATCCAGGTCGAGGGTAATCTTATTGGCATTGTTGATACGGTAATCAAACTTGGTGATAACACCCGTGCGCTGTTGCTGAATGTTGTAATTACGTTTTTCAATATCGGTAACCAGCGGCTCGTTGTTTGCCGGGTTAACCTCGGTGCTAAAAAATGTGCCGTTGGTTTGCCTGTAGGTGTTTTGATAGCTTAACGATAACAACGCGCCAAACTTTTTATTGGCGCTGCGGCCGCCTATGCTTAAGCCTGCTATGGTAGCCAAAGGCACCTTATTTTCGCTATAATGGAATGGCGCAGTTGTAAAATCGGCGCCGGTAGCTATACGGCCATCGGCACGCGGCGAAGTTTGCAAACTACCGCTATGATTAAATTTGGTAAAGCCTTTGTTAAAAAAATTGGCCGCCAAACCCGTACCCAGGTTGGCACGAACGGTGAAATCATCAGGCGCATCTTTTAACACAAGGTTTATAGCGCCGCCAATAGCATCGCCTTCCATATTGGCTGTAAGCGATTTGGAAACCTCTAAACGGTCAACAATATCTGCCGGGAAAATATCAAGCGGCACATAACGGTTTTTATTATCGGGACTGGGGATTTTAACGCCATTTACCAATGTATACTGGTAGCGCGCATCCATACCGCGAATGATAGCGTATTGTGCCTCGCCGTTGTTACTGCGATCAACCGATACGCCCGATACACGTTGGGTAACGTTGGCGATGGTGATGTCGGGCGATGCCTCAATTGTGCGTGCCGATACCACGTTTAACAAAGCCGGCGACCTGCGCTGAGCGGTGGTTGCCGATTGATCGGTACTTTTATCGGTGCGGCCATTTATGGCTACTTCGTTTAAAGCGTGTTCCTTTGTTTTTAAAGATAATTTAACATTTGCAATGGCGCCATCCTGTACGGTAACATTGGCTTCATCATCCTCAAAAGAAATGTAGTTCGCTTCAACTTCGTAAGTACCTGCGGGTACATTTTTAAACACAAAAGTACCATCGAGGCCAACGCCGGTTGATGCTTTGAAGCCTTTATCTTTACTTTTTAATTTAACGGTAGCGCCAACCAGGGGTTCGCCTGTTTTTCTGTCAGTAACGGTTCCTTTAATGGTACCACTTGCAAAAGCAAAACTGCTGATGACAAACTGGAAAATAATTAACAGGGGTAGGAGTTTCTTCATTATGATGGGGATTAAAAATCCCTGCAAAGAAACCCCGGCGGTTTAATGATTAAATAAACCCATGATTAACATATTGTTAAGCAAGGTTAAAAAAACAACAATAAATCGCTTTTTGCGTAACAAAATCGTTTCAATTTCAAAAATTGAAAAAAGAATTCTGATTTATCAGCTAACACATTTTTTGCTTTCCGGCCTGGCTAAGCTATTTCCACACCACATTGCAAAGTAGCCGGCTAAGCCAATCAACCACAGTTCAAACTAAAATTTGCATTGCAATACTAAAGCACCTAACTTCGTATTAAATAAACCATGAGCATACAAAAGCACTTTTACTTTTCCCTGGGGCTTACCTCCATGAGCGATGCATCATCGTTTAGGGATGCTATGCTGGCCAAAGCTGTGCTGGCCCAATACTAACTTCGTTCCCTCCTCTTCTTTTTTATCTGTTGCCAAAGCCGGTTTAGCTTCATATGGCTCATTCGCGCTATAAGCATATTTAAAACTTCCGAAACTATCCTGGTACTTCAAACGTTTTATTATCAACCAATTAAAACAACATGCCTGTATATCATTCATTAGGAGCGATTCCGCCTAAAAGGCATACGCAGTTCCGTAAGCCCGATGGTACTTTATATGCCGAAGAACTGGTGTCTACCGAAGGTTTTTCAAGCCTTTACTCGTTGGTTTACCATGCTTACCCCCCTACCATTGTTAAAACTTTGGGCGAGCCGTACAGCGTTGAACCTAAAATAGCCCGCGAAAAACACCTGAAGCACACCAGCCTTATTGGCTTTAATGTACCGCCCGAAGATGATTACCTGCAAAGCCGTAAACCTGTACTGGTAAACAGCGATCTGCATATTTCCCTGGCCGCGCCACGCCAAAGCATGACCAATTATTTTTACAAAAACAGCCAGGCCGACGAGGTGGTGTTTATTCACGAAGGCACGGGCACTTTAAAAACCGGGTTCGGTAATATCAAATTTGGCTATGGCGATTACCTGGTAATACCACGTGGCACCATTTACCAGATGGAGTTTGACAGCACAGCAAACCGATTGTTCATCATCGAAAGCTTTAGCCCGATACGAGCGCCCAAACGCTACCGTAACCAGTACGGCCAACTGATGGAACATTCGCCCTATTGCGAGCGCGATATCAAACGCCCGGCCGGCCTGGAAACCCATGATGAGCATGGAGATTTCAAGATCCTGATTAAAAAACAGGGGCTTATTTATCCTTATGTCTACGGCACACACCCATTTGATTTTATTGGCTGGGATGGTTTCCATTACCCGTGGGCCTTATCTATTCATGATTTTGAACCGATAACAGGCCGCCTGCACCAGCCACCGCCGGTACATCAAACATTTGAAGGTAACAACTTCGTGATCTGCTCCTTTGTGCCCCGTAAGTATGATTATCACCCACTGTCTATCCCCGCCCCGTATAACCACAGCAATGTAGACAGCGACGAGGTTTTATATTATGTAGATGGCGATTTTATGAGCCGTAAAAGCGTAGTTAAAGGCCAGATAACCCTACACCCCGGCGGCATCCCGCATGGCCCGCACCCAGGCTCGGTCGAAAAATCGATAGGAAAAGAATCAACCGACGAACTTGCCGTGATGATTGACCCCTTCAGACCGTTGATGCTTACGGAAGATGCCATAAAGATTGAGGATGAAAATTATTACAAAAGCTGGCAGTAGCCAGGTAAAAGGTGAAAGGCAAAAGGCGAAAGGTAAAAGCTGAAAGGTAAGCCCCCACTTCAAATCAATAATTCAATAACTCACTAATTCACCAATTAGGTAAGCCCCCTTTTCAAATCACTAATTCACTAACTCACTAATTCACTAATTAAAATGCACACACAAACCATAGATAAACCAACAACCTCAACCGATTTTTTACCGCTTAACGGTACCGATTATGTTGAGTTTTATGTGGGTAATGCCAAGCAGGCCGCCCATTATTATAAAACTGCCTTCGGCTTTCAGTCGCTGGCTTATGCCGGGCCTGAAACCGGTTTGCGCGACAGGGCATCCTATGTATTGCAACAGGGCAAAATCAGGCTGGTATTAACTACCCCTTTGCACTCCGACCACCCTATTGCCGAGCATATCAAAAAGCATGGCGATGGTGTAAAAGTATTGGCCCTTTGGGTTGATGATGCTTACGATGCCTTTGAGCAAACCACCAGCCGCGGCGCCGAACCTTACCAGCAGCCACAAACCTTGCGCGATGAATATGGCGAGGTACGCACCAGCGGCATTAAGCTTTATGGCGAAACCGTTCACCTTTTTGTAGAACGTAAAAACTACAAGGGTCTATTTTTGCCCGGCTATCAAAAACTGGAAACCAGCTATAACCCAACCGAGACCGGTTTATTATACGTTGACCATTGCGTGGGCAACGTTGGCTGGCATAAAATGAACGAGTGGGTTAATTTTTATGAGGAAGTGCTGGGCTTTAAAAACATTTTAACCTTTGATGATAAAATGATCTCGACCGAGTACTCGGCCCTGATGAGCAAGGTGATGAGCAACGGTAACGGCTATGTGAAATTCCCCATCAATGAACCGGCCGAGGGTAAAAAGAAATCGCAGATTGAAGAGTACCTGGAGTTTTATGAGGGTGAGGGCGTACAACACCTGGCCCTGGCCACCCACGATATTGTAGCCACTGTTACCGAACTGCAAAACCGCGGCGTAGAGTTTTTAACCGTCCCCACCTCCTACTACGACGAGCTTACCGACAGGGTTGGCCATATAGACGAAGACCTGGAACCTCTTAAAAAACTGGGCATATTGGTTGACAGGGACGACGAAGGTTACCTGCTGCAAATTTTCACTAAACCTATTGAAGACAGACCTACCCTTTTCTTCGAGATCATCCAGCGTAAAGGTGCCAAATCATTCGGCGCCGGCAATTTCAAGGCACTGTTTGAAGCCATTGAACGGGAACAGGATTTGAGGGGGAACCTTTAAAGCTGAAAGCAGAATGCTGAAGGCTTAAAGCAACTATAGCGATCTGTGCCTTCACAGATCGCTATTAAAATCAATAAGCTATGCTAAATACCGCACGCACCGCTATTTGATTGTAACTGCCATAATTGCTAAACTCATTGGGCTGGGAATCTTCGGGGCGGGTTTCGTACCCCAGGCTTAAATCCAGCCCATATTTTTTTGATGCTTTAAATCTGAAGGCGTAACCAATGTTGGGCGCTATAACCAGGGCCACTTTTTTGCCTGTGTAATTACTGTGGCTTTCATTTAAATTGAACGATACGCCTGCATTGCCTTCAACAAAAAAGTTACCATCCATATATACCCTTACACCTAATTCAACGGGGGCAAACGAGGCAATATGTGCGTCTCCGTCAAAACTGTTATCATAATTACGCCTATCATTGAAATAGGCAGCCTCTGACAGTATAAATGTGTAAGCCGCCGAAGCCATGATACTAACCGGGGTTGATTTGATAGGAAATTCGAATTTAACACCAAAACCACTGGCTACAGGGTAGTTATCGCTATGCGGCCCCACGGTGGCCCCCAGGTTGAAGCCAACTGCAACCCTCGGTGGCCTGGTATCGTTGGTTTGTGCCATTGTTGTAAAGGAGGTAACCGCTAAGATCAACAGGGTGAATAATTTTTTTTTCATGTGATAAGATTAATATATGGATTACCTCCCAATGAGAGAATTTTAAGGAATTAAACCAGAAAGCTAAACCCTGCAATCAGCAGTTATTTTAAAACGTGTATTTATAGGAAAAGCCGATACCTATTTGCCCCATTTTAAAATCCGAGTCGATGTTTTTATAGCCACGCTCGTACCGGAAACCAATATCGAGTGCGTGGTGAACACCAAACGGAACCGCCGCGCCGGCACCCCCCGAATATATAAACGAAGCATTAGCCCGGTCACCAATTTTTACGGCATCGCCTGCTTCGGCACTAACAAACAGGCATTTTACAAAGTAATACCTCAGCCCAGCCTTTAAGGGAACATATTTATACGGCGGCGGGCTACCTGGATTAGACGGACCTGCATAATTGCCCAACTGGGTTGGTGTAGCATATAAATACGTCACGTTGGAGTGATAAACCACGTACCCTACACTTGCCGTGGCATGCAAAACAGAGGTTAACGGAAACTCGGCCCTCATCATCCCGCCCAAACCGTCCTGGTAAATATCGCGGGTGTGTACAGAGTTAGGGTGATCGGCATTGATGGGTATGCCTACATCGGGCCCGATGCTGATGCTCATTTTACTGCCCGATTGCGCGCAAACCCTACTTGAAGCCGCGCAAACCATCAACAATATAAAAAGACGGATATATTTAACTGCCATACAGATTTCAGGTTTATAATAATTACGCATACAGATTGTTAAACGCTACAACGTGAAGCTATTAATATTTTTTATGAATTGATTTTTCATTCAAACAAAAAGCCCCGGCAAATTAATCGCCGGGGCCGTTTATTAAATCTTTTCGATATTACAATCCTAAGCTGAAAGCTACGTGGAATGCAACCAGGTTATAGCTGCCATATTTATTGATATAAGGACTAACTAACGAATAATCGGAAGGTTCTTTACTGCTTTCCAGCCTTGTTTCGTATGACAGGCTTAAATCAAGCCCAATCTTTTGCTCCGATCCGAACCTGAAACCATAACCAATACTTGGCGAAAGTATAGGTGCTACCTTTTTGGCAGTATATGCTTTAGCCGAGTTAAGGTTAAACGATGCACCCACATCGCCTTCAAAAAAAAGCTTGCCGGAATATATTCTGGCACCTACCATAACTGGCACAAATGAAGCAATTGCGCCGGAGGTATAACTATCTCCATTGGTATATTGTGCAGAGTATCCGTCTTTTGATACATAAAATTGGTAGGCGGTAGATGCGGTGATACATACCGGGCTTGATGCAATTGGATATTCAAGTTTCAAGGCTACACTTCCTGCAGCAGGAAGGCCGGAAGATTGTGGGCCAACGGTAGCGCCAACACCAAAACCTGCGCTAAACCTTGGTAAAAGTTCATCGTCCTGTGCTTTAACAGTAAGTACGGCGCTAAATAAAATAAAAACGGCGAGTAATGTTTTTTTCATGTTTATTATGATAAGGTTAATTATTGGGCGAAAGTAAAATATTTACACCAATTAGTTGGTAAGGCTGATAAATATTTTTTCCAGCGTTTTATTATTGTTTTTTTCCCGTAGCCCCTGCAGGGTGTCATCAGCAACTATTTTGCCTTTGTTAATAATAATCACCTTATCGCAAACGGCTTCTACCTCCTGCATAATATGGGTAGATAGGATGATGGTTTTGGTTTTACCCAAATCGGTAATTAACCGGCGGATTCCTATCAGTTGGTTAGGATCCAGGCCGGAGGTTGGTTCATCTAAAATCAGCACATCGGGGTTGTGCAATATGGCCTGGGCAAGGCCAACGCGCTGGCGATAACCTTTGGATAGCTGGCCTATTTTCTTATGCTGCTCGGGGCCAAGGCCGGTTTGTTCAATCACCTCGGCAATGCGTGCTTCGGGTTGGGCCATTTTGTGGATACCTGCTATAAACGCCAATGATTCCTTTACGTACATATCAAGGTATAGCGGGTTGCTCTCGGGCAGGTAGCCAATATGTTTGCGTACATCTAATGACTGCCCCGCCACATCAAACCCGCAAACCGATGCCGTACCCGATGTTTGGGGGATAAAGCCGGTAAGTATTTTCATGGTGGTTGATTTACCCGCCCCGTTAGGTCCCAAAAAACCCAGCACACCTGTTTCGGCAGTAAAGCTGATGCCATCAACTGCCTTTTGCTCGCCGTAAATTTTTGTCAATGCTTCTACCCGGATACTCATACCCCAAATGTAAAAGAGTATTTCGGATTTCGGAATTTCGATTTCGGATTTTTTGGGGTGTCCGTCCGTCTGGAGGTGACCAACACTGTGGACGGTTTGGTTCATGGATTGATGGATCATGGTTCATAGTTCATGGCTGTTGGAAGACCTGGCAGATTATATTTTGTTCATGGATCATGGTTCATGGTTCATAGCCGAAGATTGCAGAAAGGTGGCGACAGTTTCAAATTCCACTGAGGCTATGAACTATGATCCATGAACCATCAACCATGAACTACGAACCATGATCCATGAACTATCAACCATGAACCATGAACCAAAAACCCTACCGCTCAAACACCACCGAATCGGCATCTGCACCCATCCTGGTTAAAATACCGTTAATCTGCTCCACCATCGCATCCGGGCCGCAAACGTAAAAGTGTTTGGTAAAATCGCTTACTTCGGCTTTTAGAAAAGCTTCGTCAATACGGCGGGTATCATGGATGCTGTCCTTTTGGCTGCTTATCAAAAATACGGCATCGGCGCCAAGCATACTTTTCAGTTCATCTGCAAGTATAATGTCGCTATCTGTTTTGTTACTGAAAAACAGTTTGTTTCCTGCCAGCTTTCCTTTCTGGTTCAACTCCCTCAAAATGGCAATAAACGGGGTAATGCCCGCACCGCCCGCTATAAAGTAACCGGGGCCTTTATATTCAATAGCGCCCCAGGCATCGCGTAGTATCAGCTCATCGCCTGCGGCTAATTTGCTTAACTGGTTGGTTACGCCCTCGGCACTATCCGGGTATATTTTAATGGTGAACTCCAGGTAAGGGTCGGTGGTTAGGCACGTAAAGGTAAAAGGGTTCTTCTTATCCTTCCAGGTGGGTTGGTTTACAGATAGTTCGGTAGCCTGCCCGGGTGTAAAGGTGAACCCATTGGGTTTTTCGAGCCTGAACTGTTTTACATTATGGGTTACATATTGGGTTGATATGATTTTTACTACGGTTTCCATGGCTTACAGCATTGGTGTTACAGTAAAATAAACTTTTGAGCATTAAGTTTTAACAAATCAAATATCGGTGCTTTTAAAAAAATTAACTATAGAAGGTAGCTGTCAAACACCAGGCTATCTAAGGATAGTAACCGGTCCGGATAACTTACTTCCCCCGTTTTTGGGGTCGATAATGTAATAGTACGTGCCCGATGGTAAAAGCTGGCCATTTATACTGCCGTCCCAGGGGTGCTGATAGCCAACAGAATAAAATACCCTTATGCCATACCTGTTATAAACATTTACTGTGCAATCGGGCAAGGGCAGTAAATCGGTTATACTCCAAACATCATTAGCCCCATCGCCGTTTGGCGTAAAAGCGTTAGGTACAAAAAACAGCTCACTATTTTGAGGCAATATGGAAACCGTTATTGAATTAGACGTTGCTGATGGGTTGATAACGCACTTGCCACCCGAAACCATGGTACAGGTAACTACATCGCCATTTAACAAAAGCCGGGAGGTAAAGTTGGTGCTGTTGGTGCCCTCACTTTCACCGTTTACCTGCCAGGAATACACCGGAATATCTTGTACGTTGGTTGATGGAATTGCCGTGAATGTAATTGGCGTACCAAAAGCAACCGCGCCGGTGGCTGATGATGTGATGGTTACCGAAGTTGTGTTATTAGCATCGGCAGCCAATGTAGCCGGGGTCGATACAGGCGAAGAAACCGGAACACAGCCATCATTATTAGTTACTACACAAGTAATCTGGTCGCCGGTTTTCAGGGTACTGCTGGTATAGGTATCACCATTATCGCCACTATTTATTCCGTTAAGTTGCCACTGATAAGTGGGGTGGCCTCCCTGGTTAGCAGCTATCGCGGTATATGTAACAGATGTGCCGTCGCAGCTGCTAAAAAAATCGGGCGTAATTTTTACCGATGGCTTAACCAATGGCTCAACAGTTAATATTTGCGATACCGGCGTAGCCGCGTTATATAAATTGTTGCCGCTTTGCGAAACTTCAATAGTGGTACTGCCCGGGCCGGTAATATGAATATTACCCGTAGCCCCAACAGTAGCTACAGCAGTATTACTGCTGGAATAAGTAAGCGGAATAGTAGAATTTGAACTGACAGCGCCTGCGGCGAAATCGGCACTACACACGTTTTTAACGGCTATTGCCGGAAATGCGATAATTTGGTCCTGGGTTATGGTAAAGGTTTCTGATACCGGAGATGCATCGGTATAGCTTTCATTACCCTGCTGGTTGGCAGTAATAATGGTAACTCCTGGCGCAATTACATGAATTTGCCCGTCGGCACCCACATAAGCAACAGCAGGGTTACTGCTGGTATAAGTTATAGGAGTTTGTGTATTGGTACTGGTTGCATCGGGGTGCAAAATATTGTCCGGATCGATCCGTATAACTACCGGTGGCGGAAAGTTTATGATTGATGGTTTTAATACAATTTCGGCTACAACCTGTAAATTTAACACAGTGCTGTTGCTTCCTGTTGCATTGTAAGCCGTAACGGTATAATCTGTTGCAGGCCATAAAACTGTTGGTGTGCCGCTAATTTTGCCGGTGGTAGCATCAAAAATCAACCCGGCAGGCAGGGGCTTATCAATTGTATAGCCTGTAATAGTTATTTTTCGAACCGAGTTATTACCACTTTCGCCCAAAAACATATTGCCCTTTCCGTCCAGCACCATTCCAATTATTCCGGCAAACGAGGCCGCTGTGCCTACACCATTAGCTCGGCCCCTTGCGCCGCTACCGGCTACCACGGTTACAACACCGGTTGGCGATATTCGTTTAATGAGGTTATCCTGCTGATCGCCCACATACACATTACCAGCACCATCAGCCCTCAATTCCCGCGGAAAGTTAAACCCAGTTGCAAAGGTGCTCACTACCCCGGCGGGTGTTATCTTCCTTATTGAGCCATTTCCAGAGTCTGAAACATATAAGTTACCCTGAGTATCAAGCCCAACCGCTGTAGGCGTATTAAATGAAGCCGATAGCGGTGTTAAAGCATCGGCAGAACCCATTGCTCCGCTACCTGCATAGGTAGATACCGTTCCGTCGGGCGTAATCTTCCTGACCATATTATTTGCCTGGTCGGCAACGTAAATATTGCCCAATCCATCAACGGCCAATCCCCTGGGGCTATTAAAACTTGCCGCTTTGCCTTTACCATTTTCAGCCCCTGCAGCGCCACTGCCGGCAAACGTGGTCACGTCGGCATTCACGCTTACCTTTCTTATTAAGTTAGTGGCCTGGTCCGAAACAAAAAAATCACCTGTAGGGCCAATAACTATACCGTCCGGTTCCGAAAAACTTGCAGCCCGGCCCTTGCCATCTGCCGAACCGGCAGCACCACTGCCCGCAAATACAGACAGTTTACCGGCCGGGGTTAGTTTCTTAATTTGATTATCGCCCCAGTCTTCAATAAAAAAGTTACCGGCGTTATCCACTGCAACGCCTGTAACGGTTAAAAAAACGCTAACTGAACCATAATCCATAACAGTGCTTACCTGCCCATAGGTTGTGGCAGGCACCGCGCCACCTGTATTCGTGGGTACCAGGGTAGCTATCGGCTTATTAATTTGGTATGTATGCGGGGTGGTATACTTAATTGCCGGCGCCTGGGCAAACATAAAGCCAGGGTAAAAAAAAAGTATAATTAGTAACGCTTTAGGGGGCAACAAGGAAAAAAGCGATCGCATTTATGGTTAAATATATGATAAGGTTAAACTTTAGCTAAGGTAAGCTTTTTACCCGATATCTTGTGAAAGCGTAACCGGGCGTTGCCCACACCGGTAGAAGTGTGTGCCAGGCCATACACTCATACTGCACAGGCCTTATTCACAGGCCGGTATCCGTTTCTGTCCTTAACGCAAGCTTCCGTTAATCAATTAGCCCGTCCGTCCGTCCAGGTGTGCCACTCTTTAACATACAAATCCGGACGGGTATGGTTAAAACCAGTTTTGCCAAAAGTTTGCCTGTCTGCCCCTGTCCCTTTTTGTACGGTTCCCCCTGCGGACGGACACTACAAGAGGGCAACCATTGTTTAAGTTTAGGGGCAATAGGAATATACACAGGTATTGGCAGTGTGTTTATTAGGCAGGCATTCAATCAGCCCAGGGAAGCTATTAACCGTTTTCAGCTACAAACGGTTAACCTTTACAAGATGATGCACTTTTGAGCTGCCTCGTAGAGGCTACCAGTTTGTAGAAAACGAATTGTTTAACCTTTTTTGCTCCGCAGGAGCTACCTTTCTTCAGGATCAACTTTTAAACGCGATTTCCCTGTCCTGTTCCCGCAGGGTTTCTCCAATGCTATTAAGTTAAGGAATTTACAGGTTGCTCCACCGGAGCAAAATATTTGCAGCACTTGTAAATCAAATTTTCGCGTGCCGTAGGCATGCTTCATAAGCTCCGTACCTACTGCACGGAGCATTATTTTTCTATTTTCTCTACAAATGTTATACCCCTATGGGGTTGATAGCTTAACTTAATAGCATTGGAGAGACCCTGAGGGGACAAAAAAACGTACAGCAAGCGATTTGTTAAACACCCGATTGAATGATTTGCCCTAACCTTTTTCACTGCCCTTATTTTTTTATTGCCCTTGTTTTTATAAAAACCGCGTTTTTATAAAATACTCCTACCTACCTTAAATTTATTTAAAGTGGGGAAAGCGGGCGGATGCTTGCTATCTGGATGTTATTATGTAGTTGCCTGGTCTGTCCGTCCGCTTGGGGGCCCTGGTAGGTCCTGGACAGCTGTGGACAGGTTTGTTTGGATCGATTGGAGTGTCCGTCCGCTTAAGGTATAAGCCAATAGAGGACGGGGAGGACAAATTTAATGCTCGCTTTAAACACAACAGACCCATTACAAATATACAGAAATTTCTTTAAAATAAAGAATAAAGCCATGAAGAATCGGAGAAATCGCTTTTAAAGCGAAAGATAAAAAGGAGGCACCTACGGAGCCAAATTGTGTGGGTGGAATGTCTATAAACACGTGACTCCGCTGGAGTCGAAGGCTCCGGGTTTATAACTCCAGCGGAGTTTCGTGTTTATAGTAAAAAAAAACAATAGTTTTAGGCTCCGTAGGTGCCTCCTGTTTTAAAAGCGCTTTCCCTGCATAGAAAATTGCCTAACGGGCAACATCTCGCCTATTATTTTTTATTTACAAATCCTGTTTATCTTAGGCAGAGGCTTAACCACATGAAAAAAACAATTCCAAAATGGCTCTTAATAATTAGCAATGCAGTATTTGCTTATGTATCGGCATCGATGATAGTTAGGCTGTTAATTTTTATACTAAAATCATTTTGGGGTGTTTCGGCAAAACTGCTCACCGGCAACGGCATTAACCCGGTAAAACTGATTTTAACATTTGTATTTATATCGTTACTGGTATTTAACTACTGGCTGTTTTCTAAAATAACGCCGCGTGTATGGTTACGGTTTAGCAGGAAATAGTTTCTATTAATTATGGCGGTGAGTATCGTTAAAAGTGTCCGCCTTTGTCGTAAAAGAGTGAGGGCACCTGTGCGGACGGACGGCCCTATCGCTTCCGGGTTTTGCGTTAAGGACAGAAACGGATACCGGCCCGCGCCTAATGCCTTGTGCGCGTATGAGTGTATGGCCTGGCCCGCAGGGAACGCCATTACGAGTATCAAGTAGTAAGTATCAAGTAGCAAGACAAAAAGGGGCGATTTGACGATTAGGTTAATGGCGTGCCATATCAAAAAATCTTGATACTTGATACTAACTACTTGCTACTATTTCGCCCTTTCAGCTTTGTGCCTAAATTGTATCTTTGCAGCTATTATGAGCAAATCAACCGACGAACTTTTTAAAAATGTTATATCGCATGCCAAGGAGTATGGCTTTGTTTTCCCTTCCAGCGAAATTTATGATGGTTTAAGCGCTGTTTACGATTACGGCCAGAATGGTGCCGAGCTGAAGAACAACATTAAAACCTACTGGTGGAAAGCCATGGTGCAAATGCATGACAACATTGTTGGTATTGATAGTGCCATATTTATGCACCCCAAAATTTGGAAAGCCAGCGGCCACGTTGATGGTTTCAGCGATCCGATGATTGATAACAAGGATTCTAAAAAACGTTACCGTGCCGATCAGCTTTTGGAGGATAAGATTGACCGTTACGATAAAGACGGCAAAACCGATAAAGCCGAGCAGCTACAGCACGATATGGACGAGGCCCTTAAAAACGAGGACCTGCCCCGTTTAAAGGAATTGATTATTGAGCATGAAATTGCCTGCCCGGTTAGCGGCACCCGCAACTGGACGGATGTACGCCAGTTTAACCTGATGTTCAGCACCCAAATGGGCGCCGTAGCTGATGATGCCGATGTGGTTTACCTTCGCCCGGAAACCGCTCAGGGTATTTTTGTAAACTATTTAAACGTGCAAAAATCGGGCAGGATGAAAATCCCTTTCGGTATTGCGCAAATAGGCAAGGCTTTCCGTAACGAGGTTATTGCCCGCCAGTTCATCATCCGCATGCGCGAGTTTGAGCAAATGGAGATGCAATTCTTTTTACGCCCCGGTACCGAAATGGAATGGTACGAGTACTGGAAAACAGCCCGCCTAAAATGGCACCTGGCCCTGGGTACAAATGCGGCCAAATATCGCTATCATGACCATACCAAACTGGCCCACTATGCCAACGCCGCGGTTGATATTGAGTTTGAGTTTCCGTTTGGCTTTAAAGAGGTAGAGGGTATTCATAGCCGTACAGATTTTGACCTGAGCCAGCACCAAAAATTCTCGGGCAAAAAAATGCAATATTTTGACCCCGAGGTTGACCCGGAAACCGGCAAACCATACGGTAACTATATACCTTATGTGATGGAAACCTCGATAGGTTTGGATAGGATGTTCCTGCTCACCATGATCAATGCCTTTGAAGAGGAAGACCTGAGCACCGACGAGAAACAGGATAGCCGTACCGTACTGCACCTGCACCCTTGCCTTGCGCCGGTTAAAGCCGCTATTTTCCCGCTTACCAAAAAAGATGGTTTGCCCGAGAAAGCCCGCGAAATTATGGACAGGCTTAAGGTTGATTTCAATATTCAGTACGAAGAAAAAGATGCCATTGGCAAGCGCTACCGCCGCCAGGATGCCATAGGTACGCCTTTCTGTATCACGGTTGACCACCAGAGTTTGGAGGATGATACCGTAACCATCCGCTACCGCGATACCATGGCCCAGGAACGCGTAGCCAGCGCCGACCTGGAAAAAATTATCGGCGATCAGGTAAGCTGGAAAAATTTGCTGAAGTAAAAAAACTATTACATACACAAGGCCCGCCTGCAAGCGGGCCTTTTTGTTATATTATGTTTTTGTTAACTAACACATCATGACCGATTGTTTGTTTAGTTTTGAAATACAATCATCCGGTTATGAAACAAAAGCTACTCATCGGCTTAGCTATTTTAGCATCGTCAGTTACATCGTTTGCCCAAACACCGGGCAAAATAACCCAAACAGGGCAGGTTTTATTACCCAACGGCTGGAAGCTTAGCCC
Source organism: Mucilaginibacter sp. P2_A5 (assembly GCF_056404995.1). Classification (NCBI taxonomy): domain Bacteria; kingdom Pseudomonadati; phylum Bacteroidota; class Sphingobacteriia; order Sphingobacteriales; family Sphingobacteriaceae; genus Mucilaginibacter; species Mucilaginibacter sp. P2_A5. Next base: position 168,962 of record NZ_JBFUCY010000008.1, on the reverse strand, counting down.
GGCAGGCACATCCCTGCCCCTGGGCGATTTGCCGCTCAACATCCAGCTATCGGCCTCGGGCAAGCTGCTGGCGGTTACCAACAACGGCCAAAGCACCCAATCCATCCAACTTATCGACCCAAAAAACGAGAAGCTGCTGGATGAAAAAGTAGTAGCAAAATCATGGTACGGCCTGGCTTTTAGCCATAACGAAAAAAAATTGTATGCGTCGGGAGGCAATGATAACTGGCTGTATGTTTTCAATATAGCCGATAACAAACTGGGCAAACCCGATACTATTAAACTGGCGCCAAAATCATGGCCTAAAGACAAGGTATCGCCGAGTGGAATAGCGGTCAATAAAAGCGACACCAGGCTTTATGTGGTTACTAAAGAGGATAGCACACTTTATACTGTTAACCCCAACGATGGTAAAACATTACAACGGCTCAAGCTGCCATCGGAGGGCTATAGCTGCATCTTATCGCCAAATGAAAAAACGCTTTATATTTCTTTATGGGGATGCGGTCAGCTTGGTATTTACGATGTAGCTACCCAAACGCTTAAAACTATAAAAACAGGCAGCAACCCCAACGAATTGCTGCTGAATAAAAAAGGCAGCCTGTTGTTTGTAGCCAACGCCAATGATAACTCGGTATCGGTAATAAACACGGCAACGCGCAGGGCCCTTGAAACTATTTCTACAGCCTTATACCCAACCCATCTTACCGGCTCAACTACCAACGGCCTGGCCTTATCGGCCGATGAAAAAACGCTGTACATAGCCAATGCCGATAACAATTGCCTGGCCGTGTTTGATGTAAGCAAACCCGGCAGCAGCCGCAGTATGGGCTTTATACCCGTAGGCTGGTACCCTACCAACGTTAAAATGCTGGATAAAAAAATACTGGTAGCCAACGGCAAAGGTTTTACATCAATGGCCAACCCGCAAGGCCCGCAGCCTGTAAAAAAGGCCGATAACAGCGGCTATCAAAAGGGGGCTATCAATAGCAGGGAACAATACATTGGCGGCTTATTTAAAGGCGCACTGTCGTTTATTAATACACCATCCGTAAATGAGCTTAAGGCCTATACCAAACAGGTGTATGCCAACACGCCTTTTAACAACAAAATAGCCAAAACAGCACCGGGCGAAGAGGGCAACCCTATCCCCCGCCGGATGGGCGAAAAATCGCCTATTAAGCACGTGTTTTACATTATTAAAGAAAACCGCACTTACGACCAGGTTTTGGGCGATATGCCGCAGGGCAACGGCGATACCTCGTTGTGTATTTTTGATAAAAAAGTAACGCCCAACCACCACGCCATTGCCAGCGAGTTTGTACTGCTTGATAACTTTTATGTAGACGCGGAAGTAAGTGCGGACGGACACAACTGGAGTAACGCCGCCTACGCCACCGATTTTGTAGAGAAAACATGGCCAACCAGCTATGGTAGCCGTGGTGGTAATTACGACTACGAGGGCACCCGCAAAACAGCCTACCCCCGCGATGGCTTTATATGGGATTACTGCAAACGGGCCGGTGTAAGCTACCGCACCTACGGCGAATTTGTTACCGATGGCAACCCGGGTAAGGCCAGCCTTAAATCGTTAGAAGGGCATTACTGCACGCAGTCGCCGGGCTTTGACCTGAGTGTGAAGGATATTAAACGCGTTGAGATCTGGAAACACGATTTCGATTCGTTACTGGCGATTAACGCTGTGCCACGTTTTAACAGCGTAAGGATTGGGAACGACCATACCAGCGGACAGCGTAAAGGTGCCCTATCGCCGATAGCGGCTGTTGGGGATAATGACCAGGCAATAGGCCAGTTTATTGAACACCTGTCTAAAAGTCCCATCTGGAAAGAGTCGGTAGTGTTTATCCTGGAGGATGACGCCCAAAACGGACCCGACCACGTGGATGCACACCGCTCGCCCGTGTTTGTTGCCGGGCCGTATGTAAAACGCAATACGGTGGTACATGGTATGTACTCCACATCAGGCGTATTACGCACTATCGAACTGATATTAGGCCTGCCGCCCATGAGCCAGTACGATGCAGCCGCCATGCCCTTATATGATTGCTTTACCAGCAAAGCAGATTTTAGCCCATACGTGGCCAAAGCCGCACAGGTTGACCTGGAGCAGCGCAACGTTGCCGTAAATGAAAGCAGCCGCCGGTCTGAGCTGTTTAACCTGGCCAAAGAAGATGCCGCGCCGGATATCGATTTGAACGAAGTTATCTGGAAATTTGTTAAAGGCGAAAACTCGGTTATGCCCGCGCCAAAACGGAGCGCCTTTGTGATATTGGAGCCGAAGAAGGAAGAAGATGATGATTAGTGTTGAGTCTTGAGTTCTGAGTCTTGAGTTGTAAGTCAAGAGCTACCAAGTGTTAACTAAATTGACTTTTGACTTAGAACTTCAGGCTTTAGACTTTAAACAGGAATATATGAATTAATGGAATTTAAAAAATCTAATGTTGAAGTAATTCCTGAAATTCAAACAATTCCCTAACTTCGGGTCCCGACAAATTCTTATTGTTATGATTACCATTGAAAACGAATACCTGAAGGCAAGCATCGATACAAAAGGTGCACAGTTAAGTTCATTAATTGATAAAGCAACCGGGCTTGAGCATATGTGGCAGGCCGATGCATCTATTTGGCCCTGGCATGCGCCCAACTTGTTCCCGGTGGTAGGCGGGTTAATTAATAACGAACTGTTGGTTGATGGCAACAGGTACCCCATGGGCCGTCATGGCTTCGCCAGGCAATCGGAATTTATCACCCTGGACGCTGACGATGTTTCGGCAAGTTTTTCGTTACCTTATTGTGATAATACCTTAAAGGCCTACCCCTTTAAGTTTGACTACCAGGTATTGTATACCCTGATAGATAACGCGCTCAGGATAACCTACAAGGTTATCAACCTGGATAAAAAAACCATTTACTTTTCGGTAGGGGCCCATCCCGCTTTTAACATACCCTTTAACAAAGGCGAAAAGTACGAGGACTACTACATTGAATTTGAAACCGATGAGCACCTGGAAACAGAACTGTTATCTGCCGATGGATTTTTCAATGGCGAAACCCACCCAGTACCAACGCCCAAAAACAGGCTGCAACTGACCCGCAATTTATTTGATGCCGATGCTTTGGTGTTTAAAGAATTAAAATCGCGGATGGTAACCATAAAAAGCGATAAACACGACCAAACCCTATCGGTTGAATTCCCCCACTTTAGCTACCTGGGCATCTGGGCCAAACCCGGCGCCGATTTTGTATGTATCGAGCCATGGTTAGGCTGCGCCGATACCGCAGGCGAGCAAAAAGACATCAAACATAAAGAAGCTATCCAGAAACTTAGCGCAGGCCATGTTTTTGAGGCGCCGTTTTTTGTGAGTTTTTAGTGGGGCGAGTGAGTAAAAGTCGTCACGATTAAAACGGATCATCATAAAGCTATAAAGAATCCAGGCCGGGGGCGCATTTACTTCGCCATCCTGTTCACAATCTCTTCCGCGGTTAATTTTTCCTGTACACCGCTGGCCATATCTTTAAAAGTTAATAAGCCGCTTTGCATTTCATCGCCGCCGATAACTACGGTGTATGGGATGTTTTTATTGTTGGCATAATCCAGCTGTTTTTTGATTTTGGCTCCGGCTGGGTACAACTCTGTATTCACATTGTGGCGGCGCAATTGCTGCAACAATGGCAACGCGTAGGTTTCGCCCTCCTTATCAAAGTTGCAGATCAGCAACTGGGTGCTTTGATTAGCCGCCGTTGGGAAAAGGTTAAGCTCTTCCAGCACGTCATAAATCCTATCGGCACCAAAGGAAATGCCTACGCCCGTGAGCCCTTTCAGGCCGAACATACCCGTCAGGTCATCATACCGGCCGCCGCCGCCGATGCTGCCCATGGCGACTTCGTTTGTTTTTACCTCAAATATGGCGCCTGTGTAATAGTTTAAGCCGCGGGCAAGGGTTATATCCAGCTCGAGCGTAGCCGTTTGCAGCGGGCAGCTTTCAATGTATTTAAAAACGGTTTCTATCTCGTCGCAGCCTTTAAGGCCAATCTGTGATTGGGCCAATGCTTCGCGCAGGCTTTGCAGTTTTTCGGTGTTTGAGCCTTCCAGTAAAATAACCGGTTTTATTTTTTCGATGTCGGCTTCGGTGAAGCCGCGTTCAATCAATTCTTTAGTTACGCCATCAAGGCCTATTTTGTCCAGTTTATCGATGGCTACGGTAAGGTCAATAATGTTATCGGCCTTATCAATGATCTGTGCTATCCCCGAAAGAATTTTACGGTTATTTATTTTAATGGTAAAATCTTTAAGGCCTAATTTGCCCAGGGCTTCGTCGTAGATCAGTATGAACTCTGCCTCGTTCAACAACGAATCCGAGCCAACCACATCGGCATCGCACTGGTAAAATTCGCGGTAGCGGCCACGTTGCGGCCTGTCGGCACGCCAAACGGGTTGTACCTGGAAGCGTTTGAACGGGAAAGTAATTTCGTTCTGGTGCATTACCACGTAGCGGGCAAAGGGGACGGTTAGATCGTAGCGGAGAGCTTTTTCAGAAATATCTGAGGCCACGGCATTTGAATTAAGCGCCGCCAATTTTTCAGGCTTCACCTTGGCCAGGTAATCGCCGCTATTCAGTACTTTAAATATCAGTTTATCCCCTTCCTCGCCATACTTACCCAACAACGTCGATGAGTTCTCCATAGTCGGTGTTTCAATCTGCTGATACCCGTATTTACGGAAAACGCTTTTAATAGTATCGAAAATATAGTTACGTTTCACCATTTCTACAGGTGAAAAATCGCGGGTGCCTTTAGGTACGGATGGTTTGATGGATGCCATGCGGCAAATGTACAAAAAAGCTTAACCCCTCCCAACCGCGTGGTGGTTAATCAAACAAAGCATTACAAGCCCAAAAGTGTGTGTACCGGTACGGGATGACACAACCTATATCAGGACGAGACACCCTGGTACGGGGTGGTACACCATTGAAAATTGCCGCCTGCCAACACCGTTTTAAACCCTATCGCATGTCAATCATTTTATCATCCCGCTTCCCGGCACCCGGCACGGCTTTATATGACACTCTTTTTACCACCTACATTTCCAACCAATGCCCATTTACCATATTTTTGAAGCCCATGAACATTATCACCCAAACGCCCCGCTTGCTGATCCGCGAATTTACTGCTGCCGACGAAGCCCTGTCCCTTGTTATGGATGAGGACGAACGCCTTACCCTGTATGTAAAGAAACGTACACCCGCTGAAAGCAAGCAGGTTTTTAAGGATACCCTGAAGGATTACAAAAATAAAACCGGCCTTGGCCGCTGGGGAATTTTCAACGTGGCCGATAATGATTTTATCGGCGTCTGCATGCTAAAACCCAGCGAATCGGACGCTGATAAAATTGAGCTGGGCTACCGCCTGCATTTTAAATACTGGGGACAAGGCATTGCAACCGAGCTTTCAAAAGCTTTAATTGATTATGGCTTCAATAAAGTTGGCTTAACAGAAATTTATGCCGTTACTCATCCGCATAATGCGGCTTCGCAAAAGGTTTTGTTAAAAGCCGGCCTGCAACGCTTTGGCGAGGCTTTTTGGTACGGAGAGGATTTGCCGTTTTTTAGGGTGAGAAAAGAGAATCAAGAGATTAGAGCCAAGAATTAAGACAAAAACGATTTTGTTATGATGGTGTGCTGGCTTTAGATGCGCACAACAACCATGTCATTGAGAGCGATAGCGTGGCAATCGCAAACGTTCCAGGCGGGTAGGCACAGTTCGCGATTGCCACGCTGCGCTCGCAATGACATTAATTCAGGCCGTCAACTCCCTTATAATATCCCTGCACCCGCCTTCTATCAGCTCAAACACCGGTTCAAACTGGGTGTCATCGTGGTATGGGTCGGGTACAATTTTATCGTATAACAGGAGCTTTACTTTTTGGGCATGTTCATCGTTGCGGGCCATGTTCAGGATATCGCTAAGGTTGTACTTATCCATCACAAAAATATGGTCAAACGCGTCGAAATCACTTTTCCTGAACAGGCGGCAAATTTGCCCGCTGATGTCAATTCCGTGGTTTCGCGCCGCGCGTACCGAGCGCCTGTCGGGCCCCTCGCCTACGTGCCAGTTGCCGGTACCCGCCGAATCTACCTGCCAGCCCAAGCCCTGCTCATCGCTCAGGTGCTGCATTATCCCCTCGGCCAGCGGCGAACGGCAGATGTTGCCGAGGCATACCATTAGTATTTTCATTTCTTGTTGAGGTAAGTTTTTGAGGTGAAAGGGTAAAGCTAAAAGGCGAAAGGTAAAAGAGTTTTTGGACCAGCCATCCTAACCTTTTACCTTTCGCCTTTTACCTCTCGCCTCCTTAAAAAAATTAACCAAAAATCTGATTCAGCACTCCGGCCAGGCGGACGCCGGCTTTTACCATCTGCTGGTTAAGTATACCTATGTACTTAAAATTATACTTATAACCTAATTTGTCATCTGTTTTGACATCGGTATACAACTTATCTGCAAGTTGGTTGCTTTCCCAAATCCAGGTGCTTATAGGAGATTTTTGCAATGTTGCACGTTCAGCAACGGTAGTATGGTTTATCCACGCGGTGTATTCTGTATAGCTTAACTGTTGATTGTCAATTAACTGACTATCCCATACAGAATGCAGGTTACTTGGATTATTAAACCAGGTCACTTTAACATCGTTACCTCCCTTATCCGAAAGATGACCAGTGTGTAATGGCTGGTGCACATCCTCTACAATATGAATCAGCATGCGCAGGTAAAGTTGTTTGTTGGCTTTGGTGGCGCTTTTCTTTTTTAATTCGGCTATCAAAAAATTCATTTTGGTATAAGCATCTACCGCCGTATCGGCCTTTAAATAGGCATTCATCTCGGGATAGCTAAGCGCTTTTTCTATATTGATAAAATGCCAGTTGTACAGGTAGTTGTAGGCAGGATCGGATTTGATGAAATCGGCCCAGTTGCTACTTATGGCAACCGACTCGTTACCCAAAATGGCCTGGATGGCTTTCCTGGCTTTTGGCGTTAAATAGCTATCGGCTATCTGGCCGCAAATGCGGTGGCCATTGGTACCCCATGCCATGCTTTGCACCGGGATGTAGCAAATGGCTACAAAAAAAATGAGTTTTTTAAACATTGATGTTTTCATTATAGTGGTTTTGGGATGCAGCTTGTTCTTTTAACCAGTCGGGCATTAATGGGTATTACATTTGATGTACTGATGAACTGAATTAACGAATCGTTAGTTTGCTTTACTTTAAAAAACTCCTCGTAATCGCCCCAGCGGAAACAGGTTTTCTCGTCTTTGTAGCTCAGGTTAGCGTTGCAAAACTCGCCTTTAAGGTGCAGGGTATCCTGCTTTTGCGAATAGGTTCCGCGAATGTACTCGTCCCAATGGCCCTTATTCATGCAGGTATCAGCGCCGTAGTTTACCTTGCTTACGGTACTTATTTTCATCACAAACGAATCGCAGCTAAATTTAATATCGTAAAGCGAATAGGTAACCAACCGTTTCTCGGCCGGAACCGAATCCTGCTTCCACTCGCCCTGCAAATAAGTTAATCCCGGTTTTTGCATATTGGGATTCATGCTGCAGCCGCTGAGGTAAAAGGCGAAAGGTAAAAGGTAAAAGGCCCTGTTTAGGCAAAAGGTGAAAGGCGAAAGGTGAAAGGTTTTTTTGCTGAAAGCCGGAGGCTGAAAGCGAAAAGCCTTTTTTGAGGTTAAAGCTAAAACGTGAAAGCTAAATGTTTTTGGCATACAATGCTATTCAAAAGCAGTAAATCAAGAACCCTCTCCTTTGGAGAGGGCAGGGTGAGGCTCTTCTTATAAGCTACCTATCATATTTTCGGGGCGAACCCATTGGTCAAACTGTTCGTTGGTTAACAGGCCAAGGCCAATGGCGGCTTCGCGTAACGATTTATTTTCTTTTAAAGCGGTTTTAGCAATTTTTGCTGCGTTTTCGTAACCTATGTGCGGGTTAAGCGCGGTAACCAGCATCAGCGAGTTTTCGAGGTGTTTTTTGATACCATCATAATTTGGTTCGATACCAACCGCGCAATGATCATTAAACGATACGCAGGCATCGCCAATTAACCTTGCCGACTGCAGGAAATTGGCAGCCATTACCGGTTTAAATACGTTAAGCTCATAATGACCGTTGGATCCGCCGATAGAGATGGTTACATCGTTACCCATCACCTGTGCAGCTACCATGGTAACGGCTTCGTTTTGGGTTGGATTAACCTTGCCCGGCATAATGGATGATCCCGGTTCGTTATCAGGGATATGGATCTCGCCAATACCCGAACGCGGGCCAGAAGCCAGCATCCTGATATCGTTGGCTATTTTCATTAACGATACGGCTATTTGTTTCAGCGCACCATGGCTCTCTACAATAGCATCGTGTGCGGCCAGGGCCTCAAATTTATTTTCGGCAGTGATGAATGGCAGGCCGGTAAATCGGGCAATGTATTCGGCCACTTTAACATCGTAACCTTTTGGGGTATTGATGCCGGTGCCTACTGCTGTACCACCAAGGGCAAGCTCGGACAGGTGATCTAAAGTATTACGTAGGGCTTTTAAACCGTGGTTTAGTTGTGATACGTAGCCAGAAAACTCCTGGCCTAAAGTAAGCGGCGTAGCATCCATTAAATGGGTACGGCCGATTTTCACTACCGATTTAAAGGCTTCAACTTTTGCCTGCAAAGTATCGCGCAATTTTTCGATGCCCGGGATGGTTACATCCATCAGGATCTTATATGCCGCTATGTGCATGGCCGTTGGGTAAGTATCGTTTGATGATTGCGATTTATTCACGTCATCATTGGGGTGAATGAAGGTTTTGCCTTCGCCCAGTTTGTTGCCCTGTAATACATGTGCGCGGTTGGCCACTACCTCGTTCACGTTCATGTTTGATTGTGTACCCGAGCCTGTTTGCCAGATCACCAGGGGAAACTCTGATGCTAACGAACCTGTCAGTATCTCATCACAAACCTGTGCTATCAGGTCGCGTTTTTCGGCAGACAGTACGCCAAGATCGGTATTGGTATAAGCGGCAGCTTTTTTCAGGTAAGCAAACGCGTCAATGATCTCCTTAGGCATAGAAGCCTCGGGACCAATTTTAAAATTGTTGCGTGAACGTTCTGTTTGTGCTCCCCAGTATTTATCGGCAGGTACCTGTACCTCGCCCATGGTATCGTGTTCGGTTCTGAAACTCATAGCATTAAATTTTGCAGGGGCAAAGTTATGTTTTTATATGATGCGGGGGATGAGGAAATGGTAATCTTTTTGTGATGGAGGGGTAGCAGATTTTAAATCTTCGTTTTCCTTCACCTCCGGTTTGGGCGGACAGAAAAGTTAACTTGATAAGTTTATGTAAAATGTCTGATGTGTTCAAATCCCGCCCTTCCCGAAAAAAAGTTAAATGAGCATCCGATTTACAAATGGCTACCTGCTATGATTGTGCCTGGGGCTTAGTGGTGATCACGGTTGGCTTTATCCGCTGCCCCACCTCGCGATCTAATTTTTTTTTACATCTTCATTTGTCAACGAAATTGACAATTCCCGAAGAGCGTTGAAAACAATAGCCTATTTGCAATTAAATCATAAAGGTAAAATCAGATTATAAACTATTTTCCGGGTATACGTGTAGCGTATTTAACCCCGGCAAGCAGAATTTTTTTTGTTATTTCAAGTTCCATTTCATTTCTTGGAGCATATATCATCATGTAGGTTTTTGCGGCGCGTCCCTCCCCGGCAAGCCCATGCAGTTCACCCCATCCTTTTTCAATTACTTCTTTGGTATCACTCGGACTAAGAATGATATGCATAGATCCGTCAGAAGGATGAATATGCCCCACCTCGGCGTGCGAAACAGGCACTACAGTCGGATTGCCAGCTGCACTATCTCTCAGAAATATTCCTGCATTATTTCTTTCCAGATAGCTGGTTTTATAGACAAGGTCAAAGGCTTTATCGGCCACCTGCGCATCAAATATTTTCTTCTGCAAGTTCCTTATCAGCGCATCATTATGTTGGTCCATTTGCCGGTGCGGCACAGCAAATGGTGCTATTGTGGGTTTGGCCCCTTTTCTTTTGGGTAAATTAAAAAGCGTCTTTACATCGCCCGGTTTGCCAATTTCTCCGGCAACACGGCGAATATCTAATGGGTCCTTCATTTGCAGGCCTATTCTCTTAACGGTACGATATCCCTCCAATGTATGGGGAAGGCCGCCGATACCCAAAGCCACCCATCTAAGGTAATCCTGGTAGGCTTCTTTTCCCAATATAAGCTCCATGCCACTTACAACAGTTTGCTTTTGTGTTCCTATGTTTTCTATTCCCAATGAGATCACGTCGCCTGGCTTAAGATATACTGGTGGTTTACGCCCAAGCCCTACACCGGATGGAGTTCCGGTAGCAATAACGTCTCCTGGCAGCAATGTCATAAATTTGCTTCCTTCACTAATAAGTCTTTTGATATTAAATATCATATTCCTGGTATTAGCATTTTGCATGGTGTCCCCATTAAGGGTCAACCATATTCTTACATGCTGAGGATCGCCGATATCTTCCGGCGTTACCAGGTAAGGCCCAAGGGGGGCAAAATGGTCGGCACTTTTCCCTTTATCCCATTGTCCTCCAGATCTTTCTAACTGCCATGCTCTTTCACTGTAATCGTTAATCACTGTATAGCCCGCTACATAGTCAAGTGCATTTTCCTCCGCTACATGGCTCGCTTTTTTACCTATTACAATGGCCAGCTCTGCCTCATAATCCATTTTCAGGGCATCCGCGGGAATAATAGCATTGTCGTATGGGCCACAAAGTGCAGAGGTAGCCTTTAGAAATATGACGGGTTCGGTCGGAGTTGGTGCACCGCCTTCTTTGATATGCTCTTCATAATTCAACCCAATAGCAACGATTTTTGATGGTCTTGCCACACAGGAAGCCATTCGCGTTTGTGATGGAACTTGCGGGCAAATGGAACTATTTTTAACTACCCATTCTTCCAATCGTTTGATCCCGTTCCCCGCAAAAAACTTTTCATTGTAGTCTTCTCCGAAAGCGGATACATCCAGCATTTTGCCATTTGCGGTAAGCACACCAGGTTTTTCGTCGCCCTCATTTCCAAACCGGAATAACTTGATACCAGTTTTATTTTGTGCCTGGCACAAAATAACAGCGAACAATAAACAAATGATAATAAACAGTAACCGTTTTAAGCTCATGGTTTTTTAAAGTTAATAGTGGATGTACAATTGAGTTTATTGCGTCTGTTTTTTATTTCGGGATATTGGTCAGCAGGTGATTTTAAACATGTTATAATCTACTATCAACACTATATTTTCCGGCTCCTGCAAACATAATAGTGAGGTAGCAGCCGAGGTAAACATAAACAAGTTCTGCATGGTCCTGCCCGAAGGAAAAATGGTGCATCGTGATAAAAACAACCAATAGATTAATCACAATAAAAAGTGCTGCAAGTCTTGTTGCGATTCCAAGCATAACCAATAGCGAGCAAATACTATCAGATATTAATGCAAAAATCAAACTTACAGTTACGCCTACATGCAATGGATCAGGGAAATGCTGCTGCATTTGAGAGAAGTTTGTAAACTTCTCAATGCCGTGTTTGCCAAAAAGGCTTATTCCAGCCCATAACCGCAATATTAGCAATGCCAGGTCAACATTGGCCGGAATAAAACTGAGGTTCAAGATCTTTTTCATATTTTATTAAATTAATGGTTGAATAAAATTATTTAGTAGAGTTGTGTGTTTCTATCACCCCCCCAGATAGTGTCTACTGCTGTCCATACATCACAAGTGATGCTTTGACAATGAGGTTATTATTTATAGTCATCCCCACTATGGCAGGGGTAGCATTTTTGCCTAGTGTTAACTTTGATTTTAATGCATATACAGTTATAATGTACATGTGCGGAGGGCCTGGAGGAGGGCAAGGGCCACCGTACCCCGGCATACCTGCATCATTAATGCCGGGCATTGCTTCTTTAGGCATCAGGCCTTTTGAGACATCCCCCGCACCGGAAGCAAGCCCGGTAGTGGTAGCCGGAATGTTGTATACAACCCAATGCCAAAAGCCGCTTCCTGTTGCCGCATCTTTATCATATATAGTTACCGCGAAACTTTGCGTACCAGCGGGAGCATTCTCCCAATGCAACTCCGGGGAAATATTTTCACCGGTACAACCGAAACCATTCAGAAACTGTTTTTGGGTAGCCTGACCTCCAATGTCATTACTTTTTAAAGTGAACGTTTGGGCATCCGCAATTGCCGTAAATCCAATTGCCAATAAAATAAGAAGGGATCGTTTCATGTTACTTTGGTGTTTTTTAATAACTGGTAAAAATGATCAATAATCTACCACCAAAGCTAAAATGCTTATATACTTCCCGTTAGTACAATTTATAGTAAAGTGGATACAATTTACAGATGGGCCTTACCGGGAGTGAATTTTTCACGAAAATCAGATGGCGACAAACCCGTATTCTTTTTAAAAAAGCGACTGAAGTAAGAAGGATTTTCAAAGCCAAGTCTATATGAAATCCCGGCCACCTGTATTTCGGTATGCAGCAAAAATGATTTAGCTTCCAGTATTAATTTTTCCTGAATATGAGTTGATGCGGTTTTGCCCGATAGTACTTTGATTAATGAGTTGAGATAATTAGGATTAACGGTTAATTGTTTGGCGATGAGCGATACGCTAACAGGGCTTACTTTAGTTTGCAAAGGCAGCTGATGAACCGTTTCATCCAGGATTAGCCGGAATCTATTAAATAGCGATTTATGGATCCTTGTTTCCTCCGTAAAGGCCTTAACGTGGTTATTGTATATACGTTTGACATGATGCAGATACACCTGCAATATCTTTTTCAACATTTCTAATTTATCGGGTGCCGTTGAATACATTTCTTTGATCATTTCTTCGGCGCACTTTATTATGCTGGACGTGTCTTCTGAGGATAAATATAAAACAGGTTCCGAGTTAAAGTTGAAAAATGGGTAATCAGCGTCAAAATGCTTACCCATCATGTCCAACCCAAGAAATGCAGGAGTAAAATAGGTAACATAGCCCGTAAGCGGACCCTTTCTCGTCCAGGATTCCAGTTTCCCGGGATAAGTAAAACACATACAGTTATCCGAAACTGTATAAATTTTTTCGCCTCCGGTAAAGCTTAGATTTGTATTGGTAAAGTGAATAACCCTGAAAAAATTCGACCTGCACAAAGGCATATCTAATAACCTCTCGTCTGGTTGATCCTCCAGTTTCATACACATTATATCCGGGTGAAGCGGAGCACCCATACCATAAAATTTAAAGAAATCTGAAATGGTTTCTATAAATGGAATATGTGTTGTTTTCTGGTACATATAACAAATGTATTATTTTGTTATCAATTCCGATTTACATGGATATTCCTTGTGGCTTGACCAAGCTGTCCCATGCGCTTTGGAGCTCCAAATTACAAGTGCTACAAATATTTTGCTCCCATGGAGCAGCCAATCAATTCCTTAACTTCATAGCCCCGATCTCCCTGCCAGGTAGACGCCTAAACAAATAGCATTGTCACAATCTTATTCATTTTGCGGGCGCTAACATTGAGTTAATATCCGTGGGGTAGTTTGCCGCCCAAATATACTACCCTTTAATAATTTGCTATGACTTTTAACAATTACAAAAAAACGACGCTGGTAAATACTTTGCTGCTTATCATCGGCACATTCGCCTGCACTCCAGCATTAGCCCAGGCTCCCCACGTTAACCCCTGGGCAGCAACCGAAGTTGGCCAGCTGCCGCCAATAGCCAGCCTGAGCAAGGGCGTTTGGCTTAAGGGCGAACTACATGTACACTCGCGCCATAGTACCGAATCATCCAATAACCCGATCAGCAAAATCATCGCCTTTTCCAAATCGGCGGGGATTGATTTTGTGGCCATTACCGATCATGACAACCATGTAAACGGCGATGTGGCCCACCATACCTGGGCCGACCCGGAGTTTAAATCAGACTCGGTGCTGCTGCTTTATAGCGCCGAATGGACCACAACCCGCGGCCATGGCAATGCCTTCTCGGCCGTACCTTATGACCACCAAAAACTATATGACGTGCGCGACCAGCGCGATGTGGTAGTAGGCGCCGTAAAAAAACAGCTCGGCATCCACCTATCGGCCAACCACCCGAGCGGGAAAGATCATTTTGGGTATTCGTACGATATGGTTAACTCTATCGAGGTATGGAACTCGGCCATTTGGTCAAAAAATGCCAACGCCATCATGATCTGGGACGATATGCTGTCATCCGGCCGCAAGCTGACAGGCAGAGGCGGAAGCGATGCGCACCATGGCGTTCCCGATTCGCCTGATAAAGAAACCAAAAACAGCTACCAGGCCAAGGCAAACTACGTTGGCACGCCAACAACCTGGGTATTTGCCACATCGCGCACCACGCAGGCCGTCATCGACGCCCTTACCAACGGTCGGGTATCCATCAGCTCGAACCCATATGCGCCGCGTATTGAATTTTATGCAGACTTAAACCAGGATGGTAAAATGGACATGATGATGGGCGATAATACCAAAACCACGGGCAAGCCGGTAAAATTCCGCGTTCAACTAACCGGCAAAGCGCCTGCCGATGGGGAGTACACCATCAACATCATAAAAAACGGCAATCCCTTTGGCAGTTTTAAAACCACGGGTAAAACGCCGGTGATTGAGTTTACAGATTCGCCGGCAACTGTTGAGCGGAGTTATTACCGGGTTGAAGTACAAGGCACGCCTACACCCTACCCGCAGGTTCCGGGATCAATGGCGCTGAGCGGCAATATGGTTGGCTTATCGAACCCGATATTCTTTAATTTTGATCCGAATTTTTGATGAAACACGTTAGCTGATAAATAATTTTCTCGTCCCTCGGGGGGCTTTATAATAGGGCTCCGGGAGACAGAATTTTGAAAGTAAAAGAAGCAATTAAAATTTTCTTTCTGCCGCCGCAACCCATGCATCCAGCGCTTTACGCTTTTCCTCATTTTGCTGCAGCCACTGTTTGTTGGCTTCCTTATCGGCACTTAAACCCATTAGCCTTGCAAACGCGGGCATATGGGCGGTTTTACTAAGGCTGTAAAAAAAATCAGCATAGTAATGTCTGAAGAAGTCATTGCCTACCTGCTTCCCGGCCAATTGGCCAATTGCCTCAAAAACCGACTGTAGCTGATTTTCTAATACATCGGCAGGTGTTAAACCTGGTTTTGCTTTTGCTATGGCCGCATTCAACGCCCGGTTCAAAGCAATGGTTGATGCCTCGGCTTTGACGTCCTCTGTTTTCAGCGCGCCGCCTTTTAAAATGCTTTGCATGTTGGTGTAGGCTTCATCGCTGCGTGGGCCTTCGGGTTCCAACAGCAAATAGCTGCAAAAGCCCATCAGCGCCGCTGCCCTTTTATTTTGATGGAAAGTTACCAGGCCGTACAGGCGCTGGCTGTTGGCATGTTTGGGGTCGAGTTTAATGGCCTCGATAGCTGCTTGTTCGGCTTGGGCAAATTGTTTGGCGCGGAAGTAGGCTATGCCAAGGTTAAAATATAAAGGCTGGTAGTCGGGCTTTATTTTCAGGCCCTCCTTATAGGCATCAATGGCTTGTTGGGGTTGGTGGCTGCTGTCATAAATACTACCTAATAGCTCAAACGCCGGGCCGGTAAAATTGGAGTTGGCTTTGGTTACTTTAACCAGGTATGGGATTCCTTCGGCACCCTTACCCGATGCATTAAGGCTGAATGCCAACTGATAATTGGCCTGGGCATTATCCGGTTCTGTTGTTAAGGCAAGTTTATATTTTTCGATAGCCCCGGCATAATCATGCTGGTTATTGAGCTGGATACCTTGTTTTATCAACCCGGCAACATCGGTGTACTGCGCGTAAACGGCGGCCGAAAACAATAAAACGGCCATCAGCAGGCAGATTTTTTTTAGCATATTCATACTTAAACATACAAAGAGTATGAAGTAAACGAAAAAAAATAAAAACTTTAATGTTAACCTGCTGTATAATTTCTAATTTTCGCATTCGTTTTAAGTGTGAGATTCTGATCTATGAAGTTATTGTACAAGAGTACCCTTTCGTTCGCGTCCTTACTGCTGATTTTAACAGCCTGTTCGTCAAAAAATAAAGATAAAAGCCAAAGCGCTGCTGGCCCTGCCACCGCCAAACCACTGGACACCGTTGCCTTGCTGGCCTATAACCCCAAAAATGCCGATAAAAAAATAGACGCCGTAATGCAGGAACTGCACCGTACCCGCGCGTTTAACGGCAACGTACTGATAGCCAAAAAAGGCAAAATTATTTATGAAAATGCCATTGGCTGGGCCGACTACCTGCACCGCGACAGCCTGCAAATAGGCTCGCAATTTGAGCTGGCCTCGGTTACCAAAACCATGACCTCGACAGCCATATTAATGCTGATGGAACGCGGCAAACTGAAGTTAGACGATGACGTAAAAAAGTTCTTCCCGGATTTCCCATATGATGGGGTTACCATCCGCCTGCTGCTTAGCCACCGCTCGGGCATGATGAACTACGTGTATTTTATTGACGATATATACCGCAGCCAGCACCTTAATCAAAGGAAAGGGCTTACCAATATGGACGCCATGAAAATGATTGCCGATTACAAACCGCATCCTTTTAATATACCCAACAAGCGCTTTTTGTACAACAATTCCAATTTTATGGTGTTGGGGTCAATCATCGAAAAGGTGAGCGGCCAATCATACGCGCAATTTATGAAGGATAATGTGTTTGTACCGGCCAGTATGATGCACACCGCCGTATACTCAAAGGCCGCTTATGATAAAATTCCGGTGCATGTGGTAGGCCACGACCGCGGGCAGTGGAAGTACTCTGTAGCGCAAAACTTTTTAGATGGCCCCGTGGGTGATAAAGGGGTTTACAGCACCGTTAAAGACCTCTTCCTTTTTGACAGGGCTTTGCGTGCCGGCATCTTGCTGAAACAAGCTACACTCGATTCAGCTTACGTGCCACGCAATCCTATGCTGCACGGTCACTTCAGTTACGGCTATGGCTGGCGTACATTTACCGCTCCCGGGCAGGAAGTTATTTACCATACCGGCTGGTGGCATGGCTTCAGGCATATTTACCTGCGCGATATCAAAAACGATATCACTATTGTTTTGTTATCAAACTTAGCCAATGGCAGTTTATTAAAACTTGATGATTTGTTTAAAGCCGCCGGCATGCCTGTTGTACGTAAAAGCGCGTACAATGGTAATGGTGATACGAGTGATGATTAGTGGTGAGTGGTGAGTAAAGTGACTTCGGATCAAACCTTTTGGTTTTGAATTTGTAAAATTTAAGTCCCAGTAATATTAAATAAATTATCCATCTGCATATTTGCACATCTGTAATCTGCACATTTGCATATCTGCACATCTATAAAGTTATGTTTGATAAAATAATGGAAGCCCAGCAAAAGGCTGGCGAATCAAAAAAACGCCTGGATGCTATTACAGTAACAGGCAACGCCGAGGGTGGTAAAATTGTGGTGACGGCAAACGCGAACAAAGTAGTAAAATCGATAACTATCGACCCGGATTTTTTGGCTGATGCCGACAAGGAGGAACTGGAAGAATTGTTAGTTGTTGCTTTTAACAAAGCCATGGAACAAGCCGACAATGTAAGCCAGGCCGAAATGGCTGCTATGACCAAAGAAATGTTTGGCGGCATGCCCGGTTTGGGAAACTTGTTTGGGAAATAGGTGCCCCCTAACCCCCTGAAGGGGGAACGACAGTTTGGATAAATTTAAAATGATATAAAAATGAAAACCACATATTACGGCCAATCAACCGTTGAGATTGCATTGAGTAGCGGTACCAAACTTTTGTTTGATCCATTTATAACATACAATCCGTTGGCTAAGGATGTTGATTTACAAAGCCTGAAACCAGATTATATCCTGGTATCGCACGGCCACGGCGATCATGTTGCCGACCTAATTGAAGTGCAAAAAAATAGTGGCGCCAAAGTTATCTGCATCGCCGAAATTGCAAACTGGCTCAACGGCAAAGGCATTGATAATGTACATGGCATGAACATTGGCGGCGGTTTTAACTTTGATTTCGGCCGGGTAAAAATGGTAAACGCGGTGCATTCCAGCACTATGCCCGATGGCGCGGCAGGTGGTAATCCCGCTGGTTTTGTACTAACTGTTGAAGGCAAAAAGATCTATTTTGCAGGCGATACCGCGCTTACCTATGATATGAAACTACTGGAAGACGAAAACCTTGACTGGGCTTACTTCCCTATAGGCGATAACTACACCATGGGCGCTGATGATGCTATCAAAGCCGCCGCTTTCGTTAACTGTAAAAACATCATTGGTATTCACTATGATTCTTTTGACGTTATTAAAATTGATAAAGACGAAGTAAGGGAAAAATTCATCAAAGCCGGATTGAATTTGAAGCTGCCTGCTATTGGCGAAACAATGGATCTGTAAGCAAACGAACTTTCTTTACTTAGGTATTACTACACTACACTACCTATGACAGGTTGAAAAACGGAAGTCATCCCGTCCGTTAGCCAACGGATAGGGATCCCACAGGACAGGTGACCCGCATGAAGTACACTTAGCATGTGGGGTGCCGATCCGTTAGCTAACGGACGGCATGACATTGGGGATTAACCGATGTCATTCCTCCTTCAGAGTTTCGCCAAATTTTACCACTACCCATGACATATCCAATTTTCCTGCGCATTTCAAAAATAGTACACAATATAGATAGTCTATCAAAGGCTTACATTCTTTTATTACTGTCACGCCGTCTTTTGCGTAGCCAGCTTCTTCAGCTCATCCTTGGTTTTGGCAAACCAAACTTTATTGGCCTTGCGTTCCATGGCACTTAGCTGGCGTTCTTCATTCAGTATATCGGCAAAAATTTGGTAAGCGTCCTCATCCCGGTTTTGTCTTGTCAGGAATAAGCCGTATTGATAGCGTTGCTCAAAGTATGAGTAGCGGCCTTTCATCGCCTTAAATTCTTTCTCGGCTAAATCAACCTGGCCGGTGTTTTCCAGTGCTTCTGCATACTTCATATGCGCTTTTGAGCGGGCAAACTGGGGTAGTTTATAAATTTTTTGTGCCATCGGGATAATCTCCTGGTAACGTTCCTGTTCGTAATAGGCAATAATCAACTGGGCAAGTACATGTTCATTCTCGGCAAAGGCGCCCGTTAGGCTGGCCTGGTATATTTCAACCGCCTTATCGGTAAAGCCGGCTTCCAGGTAGGCATCGGCCAGTTTTACTTTGTTTGCAAAGGTATCTGTAAAGCGCAGTTCATCTTCCAGCCGTTTAAGTTTTACACCCGGGTTAAGTACGGCGCCAACATCCACTTTAGGCATACGGATAGAATGGCGATTGGTTAAAATTTCCTTATAAATGTAAATAAGGCAACCCACAACGGGCAAAACAATAAGTATCCAAAGCCATTGTTGTTGAGTACCCCTGCGCAGGCAATGAATAATACAAAAGGCTTCTAAAATAAGCACCAAATAATAATAGCTGCCGCCGCCAAAAAGCATATTCATATTGCAAAAGGTATTAGAGTTGTAGTTATCCTCAAAAATAAAAAATTGCAGCGTTTACCGGCATTATTTTAAGCTAAAATAATGCTTTTTTTTGTATTTAACGCCTACCGGCATTTAGCGTATTTAACCCTGAAATTTAGCTATACAAGTTTTGGGCAATAAACTGTGGACATGGTAGTGTTGTAGCCGCAGGTGCCCGGCAAATTGGAAACAGGAGCACCAGTTTTTATTTCGTTACCCCACAAACAAGATATTGGGGCCGCAGCCTTTGATATCACGAAATCTGTTAAGACCTGTGGCTATTTTTTAATATTAATTTCACATACAAATACTTCATTTTATAATAAAGAATTATTTTAACATGTGTTGATAATCTGACAAATACACATTTTTAGGATGCGACAAATAAATATTTTTTATTTATTATTATTTATAAATAGTTTATACATTAGTACATCCAATTTACATAAACCTACTATCAAAAAAACAGCATTATGAGCACACTAACAACAACCACAACCTCTTATGACGTAATTCAGGAGCTTCAAAACCAGATTAACGATGACAGTGACTTTGCAGACGCGCTAACCAATTCATTGGTATCGGCAAACAATCTGGCAATCGCCGACCTTGATCCTGATTTGTACAATGCCCTCAATGATATATACTCGGGCTTTGGATGGCCTGCTATCCCCGGCGATTATATTACCTACCTGACGCTTTTTGCCGAAGTGATACCCAGCGAAAATACCGGCACTTATAATCCGTGGCAAAATACCCCCGGGCAAAATGGTTATAGCCAGGAAATATACGACCGCCTGTGCCAGTTTTACTGGCTGGTAGACCAGGGCTCAACTGGTGTTACCTTGCAGGACTATGTAAGCCCGATTAATGAGTTTTCGTTTGCCGGCTGGCTTGACCAATATGCTACGGCCTGGGGCAGTTTTTTAGACACCCCTGCTTCGCTTACACCAGAAGCACTACAATCGTACTGGAACGATCCTGAATATAACCTGCCCAACTATTCCGATGACGCGCCTAACTGGGTTTCATTCAATACCTTTTTTTACCGTCAATTAAATTCAACGCAACCCGATGGATCGCCGATGCGCCCGGTTGCCAATCCCGATGACAATACAATTATCTGTTCGCCGGCTGATTGTACGTTTAAAGCGTATTACCAGATTGACCAGGACGGTAATGTAACTGATAATGAGGGCAACCTTACAACGTTAACCTTAAAACAAACGCATACCATAGGCAACATCAACGATTTACTTGGCGAAGCGGGGAGCCCATACGCCGCCAATTTTTATAACGGCACTTTCGTTCACTATTTTTTAAGCCCTTTTGATTATCACCGTTTTCACACACCGGTAAGTGGCACCGTTCTTGACCTGGTAGCAGTACCCGGCAATGTATACCTTGCTGTTAATATTACCGATAACCAGTTTGATGCACCCGATGTGGCCGAAGATGGATACGAGTTTACCCAAGCCAGGGGCGTACTGGTAATTGACACCAGTACAAGCACATCAAACGTTGGGCTGGTTGCTACCATACCTATCGGCATGGCCCAGGTATCGTCAGTGAATATGTACACGGACACCCTACAGGGGCAACAGGTAGTTAAAGGACAAGAGTTTGGCTATTTTGCTTTTGGAGGATCTGACATTATTATGCTTTTGGAACCACCCCTTACTGATTTGAAGTTTATCACCAACGTAGCAAACGCCCAGGAACCGTCAAGCTATCAGCCGGCTAATGCATTTCACTTCAGGTATGGAGAGCCTTCTGTTGTTATTGTATAATAACTTGATAGCAGAATGATTTTTTGGGCCGGCCTGTTGCAAATCACCAGCCGGGTAATTTTTTTAATTACCGAGCCTATACTTTAAAAAAAGGCAATCATGCGAAAGCAATGATTGCCTTTTTAATGTGCCTGTGATACTGTCGTTAAGTCAATAGTAACATATTCTTTCTTTTGGCTTAGAACTTCAGACTAACGACTCAAGACCATAGCCCATGCCATTTTTTACGATATTTAACAGGACGCCTACCATTCTTCGCGCCACTCTTCGGTTACGTCGCCATCATAAAACAGTCCGGCTGCTTCGGCTGCCTTTTGGATATATTCGGCCAGGTCTTCACGTTCCATGGTCTCAATAAAATAGTCGTGATCAATATTCAACTGATCAAAGCCTTTTACAACGGTTTCGATGGCTTTCCAGATAGTCCGTTCATTTGTAGCGCCCTGTAAGGCGGCAATATAATTATCCAGCAATACATCGGCTGCGGCAATTGCTTCCTCGGTAAAAAATTCGCTGCCATCGTCTAATTGCGCTTTCCAACCTATTGTCGGCCTTGGGGTTTTTATCGGTTCCATAAGGTTTTGTGGATTTATATGGCCTAAGATAGTTTAATGACAGTGCTTTTGCAAAATATAATCAAGGCGAGAAGTACAAGGATTAGAAAAGCAAAGAATAAGTACGGCAATGAATAATAGCCAATTTGAAAATCCCCCATAGAGCGTACAATTACGGCGGCACTGGTTGCATTCGCCGCATCGGGCAGATATCTGATTATGATCAGGCAGAAAATGCGTCAATCAACACAATTACCATAATCAAGCCATTGGCGCCCAGGCCCCAAACGTGTATTTTAATCGCATCAAACGTAACCGGCCACATGGTAAACAGATCAATCAGGAAAAGCAGAAACCCTATTGGCAGCACCAGTAATTCAATAAAAAACGGGATGGGCGGAGTATGGGAATGCCTGTAACCAATAACCTGCCCTGTGCAAATACAAAGCAAAAAGAATAATCCATAAAAAGAAGTATAAATAGTATCTTTAGTCATTGGCAACTATGGTATTTATTGCAAGATAGAAAAAAGATAAGTTTTGCTACAGTAAATAACCTCAGCAAACAGCCATCTCCCCTTTGTAACAATTCAGGCAAAACAGCGTCAAAATAACATAGATACCAATCAGCGTAACCTACTGATTTATTGAATTACATTAAAATTAACCCATCATAAAACCACACCATGGCCACAAAAGAATCATTCTCCATAAACGGAGATATCCTGCTTAAAAAAGTAAAAGAACTGATTGCCGAAGGCAACATCAGAAAAATAACCATAACCGATCATTCAGGCAAAGAACTGATGACCTTCCCGTTGGCAATAGGCCTTGTGGGTATTTTCCTGGCGCCAGTATTGGCGGCAGTTGGCGCAGTAGCAGCCTTAGTTGGCGAGTGTACTATTACTGTTGAACGGGAAGAACCTAAACAACCAGAAGCGGAAGAAAAAGAAGAAATATAAAATAACAACCGTAATTTGGCGACGAAAAAAATGGACATACCTACAACCTATATTTCGTCGCCAGATTACGTTAACAGCTTTACGTTCGATTATATAGAAACCTATTCGTTTCAACGCGGCGGCGATTACCAGCTACGGCTCAATGTGATCCTTGCCGAACTTGAAGCACTTAAAACCCGTAGCGAAAACGCAACGCTCACTCCCGGCGAAGCAGAGCGGCACATCCATTTGAACAATGTATATCATAAGGTGGGGTCATACATTATTGACGAAAACGGGCGATTTCATCAATCAGCTATAAAAACAAATACATTTAAACGACAGGCCCCTGAAGTTGATCGCTTAATAACGATATTGAATATCCCGGCTGTTAACATCCCCTATTGGATGTGTGCCCCTGTTTACCGCGACGCGGTGGTATTTTATGACAAGGATAGCAACATTACCTCGACACTAAATATTTGTCTTGGCTGCGACTACATGGCTATCCAATCATCCAAACAAATAAATGCGGATGCCGAAACCTACAGGCTAATAAAACAGTTTTTTATTGATTTAGGGCATCAGATTCAAGATGACTACCCTACGGCTACCTGATCATGCCGGTTATCTATCTGTGCCGAGATTAAAAACAGGCATTTACACCTTGTGCTTCGGTAAAAAGCTAAGAGGCTATTTTATATTACCTGTACTTTTAAGAGCCCAGTACACCAGCACCGGCTGAAAAAACAACCGCGCAAACCGTTTACCATCGGTATCTAATCCAAAAGCGCTGCGTTTATTTAGATATTGCGATATATTACCGGGGAATATCGCTGTAAAAAATGTGGCCGCTATTTTACCTGTAGTTGCTTTGTATTTTTCGGGAGTAAGTACCAATGCGCTTCCTAAGGTTATCTCGGCTATGCCTGAGTATACCACGGTATCGTCTGTTTTTAAAGGCACCCAGTCGGGCACTTGTGCCTTAAAATCTTTACGCGCAAATGTAAGGTGACTGATGCCAGCCATTATTAAACCTGCCCCTAATAATATACGGGCGACTGTTTTTATATTCTCGTCTTTCACGGCAGTATATTTTACAATTTGGTTTCATAATGCAAATACCATTCCAGCAGGCAACAGGAAATGATACATCCGAAAACCTCCCTTCATTTTGACTTAGAACTTAAGACTTCCGACTAAATACTATCCGTCATTACATGATTTACCCTACGGCTTTCACTCCCGGCACCTTAACTAATATCGCCGCCAGCAAAAATGAGCCAACAACAGCACCCGGTGCAACAACTAACAACTTCAGCGCCGGATCAACACCCCATGGTTTTAGCAAAACCGACAACGATATTAATACCAGTGGGTGAAAAATATAAACGCAGAAAGTTAACCGGGAAAGCTTTTTAAAAAACGCGGATTGATTGTTCCACTTTTGCCGGGCAATACCCAACAAGGCTACAATGATAAAGATACCGGCAAGTTGTTCCCAAAAGGCATACATTAATGATTGCCAGTTGCCATGCCCATTGAGGGCTTCAATAGGGCTTTGGGTGATGGTTACCACAGCGTACAATACCGGAAACAGTACCACAATCATTACCATTACTTTTACGGCAAACCTTTTAGCTAATTGATAATTGATATTAACGAGCCACCTCCCCCGCGAAGCTATAATACCCAAAGCAAATAAAGCCAGATACTGCGCAAAATGCCCTAACTGGAAGCCAACCGGTTTTAAGATCCAGCCGACAGGGAAAATCCATCGAATAAGGTAACTGGCAAGGGCCAGCGCCGTGGCAAACAAAATAATCTTCCAGCCGCCGGGTAGCATTGGGTTTACCACACCTGGCTTTTTATCAAACCAAACCCTTACAATTACATACAATACACTGAATAATAATAAAGCGGCCACAAACCATAGCACCCCAAAATCTATCCAGGAATGAAAGCCGCCCAAATATTGCACGTAGGTAATGTTATTCCCTTTGGCAAACCTATAAACCAGGTAGCTTAAAACCGGCGAAAGGATAAACGAATAAAATACCAGCGGGATGCCAAGGCGTTTCACTCTATCGCCCAAAAACTTCAGAGCGCCCTTTTTATTGTATGACGATTCGGCAAAATATGCCGAAAGGAAAAAGAAGAACCCCATAAAAAACGCCTGGTTGGTAGCTACAAACAAGGTCATGAGGATAAGCGCCGGCTTAAACGTGGTTTTTTCTGTAAGATACCAGCCTCCTGGCGCCCCATAAGTAATAAATGCATGATGCATAATCACCAGTACCGTAAGCACTACCTTTAAATTATCGACATAACCTATTTTGGGATTGTTGCTGTTTGCTGTCGCAGGGATACCGGTTTCTGTTTGCATAAGCTGTCGATAAACTACATTGTGAAACAGACGGCAATTTTGCCCCCTTGTTACAGTACACTGCAAAATTATCTGCCTTTATTTTTTATCTGAATGGCTAATAATGCACTTTTGTCATCATAATAAGCATCATAACTATAAACATTTATCCTCATGGAAATAAGGCCGGCTACTCCCCAGGATTACGATTCAATTTGGGAAATATTTTCGAACGTTATACAAAGCGGCGATACTTATGCCTTTGACCCCGAAACCCCAAAAGCCGATTTGGACAAATATTGGTTTGGCAGCCCCATCCAAACATTTGTTGCCGAAGAAGACGGCAAAATACTGGGCACCTATATATTAAAACCCAACCAGCCTGGTCTGGGTAATCATGTTGCCAATTGTGGCTACATGGTACACCCCGATACCCGCGGCAAAGGCGTGGGCAGTTTATTGTGCCTGCACTCGCTTGAAAAAGCTAAACAACTGGGTTACCGGGGCATGCAATTCAACTTTGTGGTTTCAACTAACCAAAAGGCTGTAAAGCTTTGGCAAAAACATGGCTTTACCATTATCGGGACCACGCCTAAGGGGTTCAGGCACCTGCAACTGGGCCTTGTAGATACCTATATCATGTACAGGGACTTGTAAATTTGGAAGCTGAAAGCAAAAGGCGCAAAGCTTAAAGCTAACTCGTTGATTTTCTATTTGATAAAAGAAAATATGTGAAATTAATTAATAGATACTATGTAAACCTATTGCTTGCCCAAAACAGGCGGCGAAGCACCCAGGTCGGTATTTCTTTTATCTGCCGGGGTCTTTAAAAAGGCTTTGTAGCTGGTATCAAGATAAGCAGCCAGGTTAAAAGCTGCGCTAAAATAGTATTTGGTTGATGGGGTATACAGGATCAGAAAATCGTCCATATCCTTTCCTTTCAGGGGCAGGTATTTGCTGATGTTGCCGGCACTAAAAACCTTAGCTATATCATCCTGTTGTTGCTGGTCTTTTAAAAAAGCTGCCTGCTTGGCTTTACGCTTTTCGTCTTTTTTAAAGTAATGGAGCCTGATTGCTACGCCACCTTTGTAATATCCGGTTTTTGGATCGCGCAGGTAAACTACCGTTTGGTTATGAAAATCGGGTGCCTGGAACGAGCCTGTGTGTTTGGCTTCTGTTGCCGTAACATTCACCTGGTTAAGCATATTATGCTGCGGCACCAGGAAAATTTCCATTGGTTTATTATCAGTTAGCAGCACAGTATCGGCGCGGTAAAAGCTGCTGCTAAATACCAGTACATCGCCTGTTTTCCCTTCAATGTTAAATACGCCACTTTTACCGGTAATGAAAACCTTGTGCGTACCCATGTTTTCAACCTTAACGCCTTGTAGTGTTACACGCGTTTTGTTTTCAAATACAACCCCGGTTTGAATAGTTTGCCCAATAGCTAATGCCGGAATTGCACCAACCAATAGTAACAAAAGTAGATGTTTAAGCATGCTTAAAAATACATATAAAATTTAGCTGTAACTGTAACGAAACCACATTTTAACTAAAATTAACATTTAAGCATAAATACATATATGTGAGGTACTTAAAAGTCATTTTCTTGAAAAAAGATAATTTTTTAACTCCATTTTAATTTAAAAAAGTATCTATATTTGAATCCAGTTTTAAACCAAGTACCCCCTGATCTGATTTTGAGTATACAGTTACAAAGTTCGGATACCCCGAACGGAGGCCAATTGTTAGCTGTGCATAACAACTATGCAATAACGCTATCGGGCCACCTATTTAAGGTTGTTAAAAACAGGCATATGAAAGCCTGGTTTCCGGAAGTAAGCGGAATTTTACAACAGCTAACACCGAATATGGATTATATCGCTCAAAGCATAGCCATTGCCGCGCCGTTAAATATCTTAAACAAAATTGAACAGGAAATAAACAATATCCATTTACGTGAAACCCTCCAAACCGAAAAGTGTACCCGGTGGCGTGATGATGAGGAGATT
Organism: Mucilaginibacter sp. P2_A5; assembly: GCF_056404995.1. Taxonomy (NCBI): domain Bacteria; kingdom Pseudomonadati; phylum Bacteroidota; class Sphingobacteriia; order Sphingobacteriales; family Sphingobacteriaceae; genus Mucilaginibacter; species Mucilaginibacter sp. P2_A5. The sequence goes on along the minus strand of NZ_JBFUCY010000008.1, from coordinate 141,641 downwards.
AACGGCAATAAAGCATACAACAACAAACATCAGGATATAAAGGCAGGCGAACAATTACAGTTGAAAACCGGCCTAAAGCATTGAAAAAATAATGCCGGCTTACCTGTATATAACGATGTTAGTTAATGTAATATATAAGCACACCTTACCTTCATTATGGACCAACTTGTTAATGCTAACTCGTTTGAGCACAAGTACGAAAGACTTGAAAGCTCGGAATTAATCGCTATTGTACGCAATTCAAGAAATTTTCAGCCCCTGGCTGTCGAAACCGCTTACATTGAACTTCAACGCCGCGGTTTGCCGCCCGAACAACTTAAAGAAGTAAATGACGACTTTAACTTTTACCTGAAGCGTAAGGTTACCAAACAAACACAAGAATTGAGTTCGCCAAAGCCCCAGCAAGCAAAACAGGCAGTTGTAAAACAGCAGCTTTTTTCGGCCAAACGGGTTATCGGCATCGTTTCATTGACCGTGCTGGCTGTGTATTTTATTACGCTTGCCGAAGGTGACACCGCCATTTTGCGCATGATTACCGAATCCAGCTCATACCGCCCATCTTTCTTATTTGTAGTAGTGCCCTATTTAATGCTGCCATTAGGAGCAATTGGCTTTGGCTTAAGAAAACAATTAGGATGGATAATGCTGGCCTGGGCGGTAATGTACAACGCCCTTAAACATGCCTATTTTTTTAAAAACGACCTGAAGGTTGTGCTAAGCTCCTCCGAGGCTGATGCCATATCAACAGACGATATTATCCGCAACGCCGTAGTTATCGCTTTTTTTGTACTAATATCTGTTGTTGTTTGCCTTCCCGGCATCCGCGCCAAAATGAAAACCGGCATACTAACCATGGCGCTTACCTTGGTTGCCGCCGCCGGCTTTTTGATTTTGCAGGTGATAAAAGTTATTTAGATGGGTGGGCAGTGGGCAGTGGGATTCAACAAAAATGGCGCACCTTTCGATGCGCCATTTTTGTTGAATTGAATAATGGATAATTTTTAAAATTCGTTCCCCTGGAAGCGTGTCGGAGGTGAGCACGAAGGCAGGGGAGAGCCTTTCTTAGCGCAACTTGCAAACACTGCTTGTCGCCTTATCTAACCCCTACCTTCCCTTCCCCAAGGACAGAATCGCACAATCCCTGCCCTTTTTCACGCCAGGCACTCACAATTCACCTCCTCACTACTCTCCACTCACCACTCACAACTCACAACTACTCCCCACTCACTGCTCCACCTTCTTCATTGGCTTTTTGCAGTTTTTTGAGCATTTCGCTGCCAATTAGGGCATCTATAATGCCGTTGCCGCCGCCTTCTTTGCCGCTTACCAATATTTCTGGCACTAACTTGATACCATTGCTGGCAAGCGCTTCGGCCACACGCACAATGGCGTATTGTTCGGTACCCATGGCTTCGGTTTTTTGTTTGGTAACTTCGGCTTCGGCCATACCTATGGCTTTAATTTTAGCACCTTCGGCCAAACCATTCACCTCTGTGGCATTTGCATCAGCTTTGGCGTTCACGGTTTTGGCTTCGGCATCGGCCTTGGCTATCGTGATCCTTACTTCGGCATCCGCTTTGGCGTTAATGGTTTTGGCTTCGGCTTCACCACGTGATGCGGCAACTCTTGAGGCAGCCATTTGGGTGTTTATCTCAACCTGGCGGGTTGATTTTACAACCTCCGGCTGCATATCGGCACCGGCACGGGCGCTTTCAAATTCCTTACGTTCAATTTGCGCGTGGCGTTGTATCTCGTAAGTTACTTTTTCCTGCTCGGCTATTTTACGGTCGGTTAAGGTTTTCATCAAAGCAGCCGGCGGTACTATGTCGCCAATCAGGGTATCTACACCAATTACGTTGTAGCTTTGCAGTACGGTGCTTATATGTTCTTTAGCATCGTTTTGTCTTTCAATACGGTTGGCCAAAAAGCCGATGACATCACTCCTTTGGGCCGAGTTACGGAAATAGTTGGCAATGGTAGGCTCCAATACCTGCGATACCAGGTTTTTCATTTTACCAAAACGGGCTATCACTTTTGGCGCCTCATTACGCGGAACGTGTATAATTTGCGACACATCAAGGTTAAATGTAAAACCATCTGATGATCTTACGGTAATGGTACACAGGTTTTTATCCAGCTCATGTGCCTCGGTACGGCTGTCGGCCCAGTTAAGGACGATGTTGGTGGTAGGCACAATTTCAACCGCGTGGGTATAAATGTTCACCGGGTGCTTACCAGGGTCAAGCGGCTCGTCCCAAACACCTTTTTCGTTGCGTTTTACAATGTTGCCATGTTTAAAGGCATCACCGCTGGTATCCTTACCTTCGGGACCAACAAACGAGTTAACAACGCCCACATAACCAATGGGTATGTATATCATATCTACCTGCTCAACAATTACAAACCAGGGGTTAAGGTAATAAGTACCAGCCAGGATAACATCCTCCTGCAAGCCCTTGCGACCGCCTGCGTTAATGAACGCTATAGGGTCCTGGTAGTTTTTATGCCCATCTACCGAGTAGCCGGCAATTTCGCCTTTGGCCAGGGGCTCACCATCCAGTGTGGTAATAATACCTACCTTATTTTCCTGTATCTGGGTAATAGGTACGGTTACAATCTCGAACAAGAAAGTGTTGATACGGTAACTACCCGGCGTAAGGAAAGCGGCCTGCGGGCCTTTTTGACCGTTGTTATCAAGGAACGCAATAGCATCCTGGAATTTATCGCAGTTTACCGGCTTACCAAGCACACGGCCTGTATCAAAGGATGCACCGTCCTTTGCTTTTACCAGCCCGAGCTTGTTTTGCTCAATAATGGTAAAGGGCTCCATGGTAATACCATACTGCCAGGGCCACATGCCCCAGTACAAGCCCGGCGCAAGCGCTTTGGCCTGCATACCAGCCTCGCCATTAGTGGCAATAATACGGCCATCGGGTAACCGCGACTTACCCGACAAGGTAAACTTTTTAACAACCAGGCCAATACGGTCGTCGGGGACTATCACCATCCCAAAGAACACGCGTAAAACAAATTTGTACAGCACCAGTATTAAAATTACGGGCACAGCATAAAACAGCATAACAATTGATTTGTCCATTTTTTTAAGATTTAGAATTTAATTTTTTTTGATTTTTTTAACGGAACCCTTAAGGTGCGGGCCCTCACAATACTAAGTAGCATACCTTTTGGAAGGGAATCCTCGGCTATTTAGTGTCATTTAGACAGTTACGGTTATAGGTTGTTACAACAATTTTAAAAAATATTTTTTGATTTGGGAATTCGGATGTTCGAGTTTGGATTTGGCAGGGTTTACCTATCCAATCAATTCCTCATCGGTCATTTTAAAATCCGCGTTGAAGTTAACCGTGGCGATACCTTCTAATAAGCCCAGTTTGCGTTTGGGCTTGAGAAATTGCGATGTTGGAATGAAATAGCCAATAATTTGTGTTTTATTTCCTTCGGCAATTGCAAAACTCAGCCCATCTTTAACTTTTTTTACTATCTCCGTAAAATGAGCTTTCAATTCGTCTACAGTAATTGTTTCTATGTCAGGTTCCATGTTATAATAATACATTTTACTTGCCAAGTTATCAAGTGAATATCGGCATGATACTTTAAATAATTATAAACAAATCCCGATCGCCATGAGTTAAATATATAATACCACCAAAAACTTCATGATCATGGCCGCATCAAGTAAAATCACACCAAAAAAAATAAGCCCAGATACCAGTAAACAGGATAAAAATGAACTCAAAACCGACTTCCCAATGAGCGAAAAGGACGAAGTAAAAAAAGCCGAAGAACGAATGAAAAAACAAACGAAGGGCAAATAATTTTCTGTTTATTTTGGCTGCAATTTTATAGCTTAGGCAAACAATTATCCTCCATCATGATTAAACATAGCTTTTTATTGTTTGCTGTTATACTACTGTTCATCACTGCTTGCAAGCCATCGGTTTCGGTTACTACCCTTACCGGCAAATGGAAGTATGTAAAAATAGAGCACCCCAATGCCAGCCCGCCGGATACTGTGAAAAAGGCCGACCTTGATGAAGCGGCGCCATATATCCAGTTTACCCCCGAAATGAAGTTTTTGATTGTGTGGGGTGGTAAATTCCTCTCGCATGGAACTTTCACCTTAGATGGCGGCAATATGAACATAACCGAGGTACTGCCCGATGGTAAAACACGTAATTATGTTTTCACCGTATCGGAGCTGACGGAGAACAAGATAGTTTTTGAAACAATCGGTGTTGATGGATCGAAGGTGACGGCTTTGAGGGCGAGTAAATTCTGAGGTCTGTTGCCTGTGGCGTGAGGTGTGGTTCGGGTGGAGGTTGACCGTTTCCAGAATTGATAATCGATAGGAAAATCATCAGCTTAAATTGGTAGCTGGAAATCATTTTACCTTACTGCAAAAATCTTTTCTCCAAAAAAGGTGATATATCTTCTCTAACTTGCACATAGTAATAAACAGTAAACAATGGATGCAGTTAAATTACAGGAGCAGGCGGCCCAAAGGCAGGAGCTTTTTATAGGGCTATATAAACAGGTATTCCCGGCTGTGGCAAAATATGTGTCCCGCTGTGGGGGCTCATTTGATGAGGCTAAAGATGTTTTCCAAGATGCCTTACTAAGCTATTACGAAAAAACAGCACAGGCCGGGTTGTCTGTTAATAACAGCGACGGCGCTTACATTTACGGGACTGCGCGGTTCCTGTGGATAAAACGCTATAAAGAAGGTGGTAAAACATCGCCATTAAATGAAACTGACGTAGTTAACACTTTTGATGAAGCTACCGCGATACCCGATGATCATAAGCTGCTCCACTTTTTAGAAACAGCCGGCAAGCGCTGTATGGAACTGCTCCGCTCGTTTTATTACCACAAACTGTCCATGGCCCAGGTTGCCGAAACATTTGGCTTCTCGGGCGTACGATCGGCAACCGTGCAGAAATATAAATGCATAGAAAAAGTAAGGGAAACTGTTAAACAAAAAGCACTAACCTATGAGGACTTCCTTAAATAACATAGCCCGGATAGAAGCACACCTGCTTGGCAGCCAAAAGCCCACGGATGCCTTACTATTTGAAGCCAGGTTATTGCTGGTTGACAGCTTCCATGCCGATGTATCCGCCCAAAAACAAGTATATAACCTGGTACAGCAATATGGCCGCAAGCAATTAAAACAAGAGATAGAGGCGGCTCATGAGCAACTATTCGGCCAACCCGAACATTTAAGTTTCAAACAAAAAATAGCAAGAATATTTTTTAAGCCTTAAGCCCGGAGTCTTAATAGTCAAAAATAGGACTTATGACTTAGAACTTCCAACTTAAAACTCACCACTCACTACTCACCACTTCAAACCATGAATATTGATAAACAGGAATTCCGCAAATATGCGGTCATGCACCACGCTATTGCCGGTTCGCTGGTAGATAGCTACATTTCAGGGGTCGAAAAAAGTGCCTTGCCAACGGCCATGACACCTTATATTACCGAAGAGCGCGAAATGCGCGTAGCCCAGATGGACGTATTCTCGCGCCTGATGATGGACCGCATTATTTTTATGGGCCAGGCCGTTGATGATAACGTGGCCAACATTATCCAGGCGCAGCTGCTTTTCCTGCAATCAACTGATGCCAAAAAGGATATCCAGATGTATATTAACTCGCCCGGAGGCTCGGTATATGCCGGCCTGGGTATTTACGATACCATGCACTTCATCAGCCCCGACGTGGCTACTATTTGTACGGGCATTGCCTTATCCATGGGAGCAATATTATTATGCGGCGGCGCCGCGGGTAAAAGGGCTGCTTTAAAGCATTCGCGCGTAATGCTTCATCAACCCTCTGGCGGCGCGCAGGGCATGGCATCAGATATCCAGATAGCAGCGCAACAAATATTACTAATGAAACAGGAATTGTATGAAATAGTTGCTAAACACAGCGGCCAGCCTTACGAAAAAGTTTACCAGGTATCTGACAGGGATTATTGGATGATAGCCGCCGAGGCCAAAGAGTTTGGGATAATTGACGAGCTGCTGGTATAGGGAGATGTGCAGATTTTAGATTTCAGATGTGCAGATGCTGGGCGTACTTACCGGCGAAAGACTTACGAAGTTTTGAAAACTTCGTAAGTCTGCAATTCAGCCAAATATGATTCAAACCCTCAATGCGCCGGCATCCCAGCCCCGGCTACCGCCTCTACCTTATTTTTTATAAACCGCTTACCAATAAGCAGTACCACAAGCGCCACCGCCGATGATGCGGCCATAACTGCCGCCATTGGCAAAGTACCCTGATTTTTGATAAGCGTAATACCGTATGATGCCAGTGCACCTATAGCCATTTGTAATGCGCCCATTAATGCCGATGCAGAGCCGACGTTTTTTGTGAAAGGGGCTAACGACAAAGCCGAGTTGTTGGGACTGGAAATACCCACACAGCACAAAACACCAAATATCATGGCGATAGTACCGGCCATACCGAACCAGCCTTTAAGCGACCCTATAAAAAACACCGCCGATATAATAACCATGCAAATCAGCGTAACGTTAATTATCTGCTCGCTTTTATAATATTTAATAAGCCTGCTGTTTACCTGGCTGGAGCCAATAAAGCCAAGTGATAACCCCGCAAACACCCAGCCGAAGGCCGGTTTACTTATTTTAAAAAAGCCTATAAATATAATTGACGATGATGCAACATAGGTAAACAACCCGGCAAACATAAACGCGCCGGCCACCGCATAGGTAAAAAACTGCGGCTCCTTTATCACCTGCAAAAAATTATTGATAATGGGTATTGGTTTTAGCGAATAGGTTGGATCAGGTCCGTAGCTTTCGGGCAAAAAGAAAAATACCGCTATAAATATCAACGCCGCCATAATGATCAGGATAAGGAATATCACCTGCCACTCAAATACAATGATGATATTGCTGCCGGCCGTAGGTGCCAGCATAGGCGATGCGCCTAATACTAATATCAACAATGCATATACTTTAGCGCTATCTTCAATAGGGAACAGGTCACGCACCATGGTCATGGCTGCAACACTTGCCGCGCAGCCGCCCAAAGCCTCAAAAAAACGCATAATGATGAGCATCTGTAGCGATGAGGAAAAATAACAACCCACAGAAGCTACAATATACAACGCAAGACCAAAATACAATGGCGGTTTACGGCCAAACCTATCCAGCAAAGGCCCATACAATAGCTGCCCCGCCGATATTCCAATAAAAAAGCTGGACAACGACAGCGCCACCTGCGCGGCAGTAGTATGCAGCGAATCGCCTATGGCTTCAAACGCCGGCAAATACATATCAATAGAAAAAGGAGCCAGCGCCGTAAGCGAGCCTAATATGAGGATCAGGAAAAAGTATTTCTTTTTAGTCATGTGGTGTTATTTGTTCATGGGTCATAGTTCATGGTAGTCTTACTTGCCGTGACTTAATTAAAACGTCGATTTTTGCTTGATAATTTTTTGAAGCTGCCATGATCTATGAACTATCAACCATGAACTCCCCGCTAAAACGTCTCGCCTAAATTAAGGTTTATTGACGAGTAATTACGGCTTACACCGTAATCGAGGCTAATATTTGTGCCCGATTTTTTATTGAACTTAAACCTGAGGCCGGTGCCGGCCGCCGGGTGCCAATAGGTAAACTTATAAGTATCCGGTTCGGTAACAGCGTTGACGTTGGCAAATAAAACAAAACCCAATAGCCCATTGCGGGTGATATCCCTACGGTACTCGGTTTCAAAGTAAGCCAGTCGTTGCCCGCGGTACCGGTTTTGCTGAAATCCCCTGCCCGACCGTTGGTACGGCTCCCAACCCAAACTGGGCAGGTTTAAATAAGGAGTACCTGGGGTAAGCGATGTCCAGTAATACGTCCAGAACGCCAACACATTTTTAGGACCCGAATTGGTTAGTGAAACATACTTACGTAAATCGATGTATAACGATTGCCAGTTGGTGTGGCTGCCCAGCACTTTAGTATTAAACCTGTACGATATATTGGCATAAACCCCCGGCAAAGGGTCGAAGGAATTTTTACGCGTATCATACAATAAATTGAGTGTTGCACCCGATGAAAATGCATCCTGCCCGGTAGCGGTACCATATTTATAGCCGGTAAAATCGCGTAGCGTTTGCTGGCCCTGGTTGTCTATATCAACATAATAATCAAGATTGTAGCCCACACCTGCATAAAAATAGGGTTTTATCCTTTTTAGTACCGTTTGATAAAGGCGTACGTAATTATAATCAACCAAAAATTTGTCGCTGCTGTTCATATTGCCCCCAAGTCCCCAGGTGTATTGCGGATAAACCAGCAAACGGATATCGCCTATAACATTCCATTGATTATCCTTTAACCATACGCTTGAGCGGATAGGCAAGCCATAACGGCCTTTCAGGTTAAAATAAGGGGTAAATACAACGGTAGAAAGATTGGTAGTCTTTTGATCGCCCAGGTAAAAGCCTGCTGTAGTTGAGGTAAACAGGGCTCTGCCCCCGCTTCGCCCGTCAGACGTTGAGATAGGCAAAAACGAAAAATAAAATTTCCTTTTTTCCGTTGTCGATACCTTCCTGGGCTTTACGTTAAACACCGACCGAAAAACATCTATCAGGTCGCGTTGTTGAATAGTGTCATTTTTGTTTCTTGTTGTATCTGCAACAGGCATGCCGGTTTGTGCCATTATAGCAAAAGGTACTAAACAAAACAATAATGCTATAAACGTTTTACCCATTATTTATTAAACGTAATTAGTAAACAAGCTGTTTGATGTTTCAGCAAAAAACCACCCTTTTAAACGAATAAATTAACTTTAAAGCATCTATCCGTTTTATTTTTTTATAGGCTGATAATGTAACCATCCACTTAAGATAATAAAAAAAAAGCCCCGATTACTGTAAACCGGGGCTTGTGAATAAATTTTAACTTCTTTTAACTTTTACTGGTACTTAACCGTTGTTACGGTAGTAGTTTTGCTGTACGGATGAGCGTGATGCCTTGGGTGCGCTTTGCGCCAGGCTATCCGGCGCGCACGCTCCTTTTTTTCTTTTGCGCGGCGGGTTTCATTACCAATAATGTAACCGCCACCGGCACCTATGGCACCGCCAATTAAAGCGCCGCCAACGTTATGGCCTATCAGGCCACCTGCAACGGCACCGCCGGCACCTCCTATTATAGCGCCCTTACCCTGGTCGCTTATTCCCTTTTTCTTTGTAGTTTGGGCCTGGGTGTTTTGCGCAAACGTTAACAACATCGCGAAAAACAGGCAGACAAATATGATTAGCTTTTTCATGGTATAATGTATCTGATAAGTGTTAATAATATCCTTATGCAAATAGCAGGCCAGGTATTTGCCTTGCAGTGGGCTGCGTCCCTTTTTCAGTATTTGTTTTAACTATCCAACATCATTAACTAACAACCTGTAACCTAATAACGCGTATTATCCCTGAAGTTTTGCGCGCGTACTGCAATTTGTTGTAAAGTAAGCTCGCCATATTTTTTTGCACGATCAAACCATTCGGGGGCTTCGTCGGCCAGGTTATCGATGATTGATTTTCCGTCAGGTCCTTTTTTTGTAACGTAATTTACGCCATAAGCAACTGCTGCGCCAATGGCAAGTGTTTTTATAAAGCCCATGTTTTTAATGTTTTATTTATTAAATATATGACAATGATGGTGCCAGTTTGTTACGTGCCGCCTGTGCTTAGAGTTTTATAACGCCAAATAGTTTAACGCCTATTACAATCAATAGTAAAACCGAAGCAAAAGGTTGCTTTAATGGTAATTTCCTGAGCTATTTGTTTTTAACTATTTTTACCACTGTTATGTTTTTTGTCCTGTCGAAAGTATTATCATTTTTGCTGCTGCCTGTTTTGTACATTTTTGTTTTGCTGCTGGTTGCCATACTATCAAAAAAGCCAAAATTAAAACGCAGGTGCCTTATTTGGGGTGTCGCCTTATTTTGGATTTTTTCGGCCCCGGTGTTTTTAAACCTGCTGGCCAGGGCGTGGGATATTGCGCCCGCCAAACTGCAGCCGGGCAAAACGTACAGCGCTGCCATAATTTTAGGCGGTTTTACAAGTGAAAATAAACACGGTAAAGGAGTATTTAACTGGGCTGCCGACCGGTTTATACAAGGCGTTTTACTACAACGGAATGGCAAAGCAAAAAAAATAGTGATCTCGGGCGGCAACAGCAAACTTGCTCCCGGTGCTTTTAGGGAAGCAGATTTTGTACTACAGCAGCTTCGCGTTTTACAGATTCCAGATAGTTGCATATTAATAGAGAACCAGGCGCGAAATACACTTGAAAATGCATCGTTAACCAAAGCATTATTACTCAAAAATAAGCAGCAAGGGCCTTATCTGCTGGTTACCTCGGCCTTTCATATGCGCAGGGCCATGCAGATTTTTAAAAGCCAGCATGTTGATGTAATTCCCTATTCATGCAATGTAATAGCAGGCGATGTACAATGGTCGTTTTTCGAGTTTATGCCGAGCGCAGAGATTTTAAACAGATGGAGCTTATATATTAAAGAAATTATTGGCTTTGCCGTTAACTATATATTAGGCAAGGGTTAATTGATACCTAATTTCAACTCGCCGCTATCCTGCATTTTGTTATTCATGTTCCAGTCATTTATATTTATCGCCCCCGGTGTGGTTTGGTAGTGCGTGCTGTCTTTAGGGCACCGCACTGTAAATTTGCTTCCCTTACATTGTTCAATTACCGGCCGGTGTCCGCAAATGATGCAATTTTCACAAACTACCGACGATTGTATTTTAATAAATTTGGCCATTTGAATGCTAATTTGGCCGCTGCTTTTTTTATCTAATACCCATTTATAGGCATACTTTTTATAGGCTATTAAAATCGGCTTCATAAATGAAATTGATACGACCGACGGCTATTTTTAAATGGATTTTACAATAATAGGTTATATTTCAATAACAATAGCAGTCACCAAATTATTTAATTATTTTGGCAAACGAAGCACTTAAATTCAATTGGTTAGTATATGGGGATATTATTAGTTGAGGATGAACCAAATGTGGTTTCGGTAATTAAACGTGGCCTTACCGACTATGGCTTTGAAGTAAGTGTTGCCGCCAATGGCGCAACAGGTTTGCAAATGGCGTTGGATCATGATTTCGACCTGGTTATATTGGATGTGATGCTGCCTGTAATGGATGGCATACAGGTGTGCAAACGCATTAGGCAGCAAAAAAAGATGATCCCAATAATTATGCTTACAGCGCTAGACTCAACCGAGAACATTGTAAGCGGCCTTGATAGTGGCGCCGACGATTATATGGTAAAGCCATTTAAAATTGCCGAGCTTGCCGCGCGCCTTCGTACGTTGCTGCGCCGGAGCGGCAGCGATATGCCTGCAGACAATACCTATACCATAGGTAACCTGGCGCTTAATACCGAATCAAAAATAGCTTACAGGAACAACGAAGCCTTAAAACTTACAGCTACCGAATACAGGTTATTGGAATATTTTGTTAAAAATCAAAAAAAGGTATTATCGAGGATCCAGATATTGGAAAACGTTTGGGATATTGATTTTAATATGGGCACCAATGTAGTAGATGTTTATGTAAACTATCTGCGCAAAAAGCTGGAAAAAAATGGCGGCCCTAATTTGATCCATACGGTATTTGGCATGGGTTACCTGATGAAAGAGGGAGAAACCGATGAAGATACAAAGTAAAATAACCTTACTGTTCCTGCTGCTATCGGGCGGTATACTTATACTGCTTAACGCGTCGATATTTTACCTGGTTTACAGATTCAACTTTGACGACTTTTATAAACGGCTGGAAACCCGCGTAAATATTGCGGCCGAAGTGCGCCTGTCGCCGGGCGCCAAAAGTAAAGCTACTTTGGAAGTCCGTAACAAATACCTGGAGAAGTTAGAGTCGGAAAAAGAATATGTTTTAAAATTAGACAGCAGTAACCAGGTGCATGCAAGCGCCGGGATTGACAAAGCTTTTATTGACGATATATTGCTTATAGGCCAGGCGCATTACAGGCGCGATAATACTTTTTACGCAGGTTCGCTATTTAAGAAGACACAGGCTAACTATGTTGTAATTGTATCTGCATCAAACCCAGCCGGTTTCCAGGAGTTGAAAGATCTTCAAAAAATATTGATGTATGGTTTTTTGCTGGCCATGGTGCTGGTATATTTTGTAGGGAAAATTTTTTCTTTCTATACTTTTCAGCCGGTACGGCGTATCATCAACAACGTAAAAAATATTACAGCCAATAACTTGCATTTCCGGCTGGATGAGCTTAACGGCAAGGACGAGATAGCTGAGTTATCCTCCACCTTTAATGACATGCTTAACCGCCTGGAAACGGCCTTCGAAACGCAAAATAACTTTGTAAGTAACGCATCGCACGAGTTACGTACTCCGCTAACCATTATCTCGTCCGAAGTTGAGCTGGCTTTAAATAAACAAGACCTAAACCCTCATCAACGTGAGATTTTAAACACTGTTTACGCCGAATCTGAAAAGCTGGGCCAGATCCTGAACAGCCTGCTTACGCTGGCACAATCGGGTTTTGATGGTAAAAGACAAAACTGGGAAAGCATCAGGATGGACGAGCTTTTACTAACCGCGTCCGAATCGGTTAAACGAATAAACCCCGATAGCAATATTTACATTAATCTTGAAAATTTGCCTGCCGATGAAAAAGACCTTTATGTAAAAGGTAACAGTAACCTGCTGCGGCTGGCTATCAATAATATTATCAGCAACGCCTGTAAATACTCTGATAACCGGGTGGTAACCGTTAGCCTGCTATCTGAAAATAAAAGGATAATCATTATCATTAAAGACCAGGGCATCGGAATTCCCCAAACCGAGCTTCAGCATATCTTCGAACCTTTTTTCCGTGCCTCAAACGCCCACGATTATGAGGGGCACGGGGTGGGATTGCCATTAACACTTAATATCATCCGCCTGCACAAAGGCAGCCTGGGTATCAGCTCGGAAGTTGGGGTAGGTACCGAGATTAAGGTGTTTTTGCCGGTAGAGCCTCACCCTGCCCTCTCCAAAGGAGAGGGTTCTTAAAAAGCAAAGGGTTAAACGAATTTCGAATATGCAAATCAAAAGTCCTCTCCTTTGGAGAGGATTATTCGCACTATGATGCTTTTGGGCGCTCATGAATGCTGTTTAGGTGAGGCTATGAGCATTCTAATCAAATTCTAATAAGTTTCTTATATCCTCCTAATTATTGGCTGCTACACTTGTATCAAACAAAACATACAAAGTTTCACCATTAATTAAAATTACCATGAAAACGTTATTTATCCCTACCGATTTTACCCAGCAATCTATCCAAAGCATCCCGGCACTGGCGCAGGGCTATTACCCCGAAAAGGTAAATATTGTGCTGGCACACATGCTTAAAATTACCGATAATATAAGTGAATTGCTAATGCTATCGCGCCGCAGCGTAGAGTACAGGCAGATTCCCGATAATTTTTACATCAGATGCCGCGAAATTGAAAACAAGCACGGCCACCTCATTAACAATATAGCCATCACGTTTTTTTATGGTAGCACAGTAGCCGTTTTTAATAATTTCCTGGAGGCTAACAACATCGACGTTATTGTGGCGCCGCATGATAATTACCACCTGCTTTTTAAAAATAGTATAGACCCCGATATGCTATTTCAAAAATGTGGCACGGCCGTAATAAAACAGCCAAAAACCCCTGGCATATTAGCCGATGTGATAATTGAGGAACCCGTTTTAACGGAAGGTGTGTAACAAATTAAATTTTTAAAACTATGCTGTTAAAAGAAAACATACCGGTTAGCTACGTATTCGGTAAAATAAAAAAGGAAGTTTTGCTGGTGGCAGTGTACGCTATTGCCATCTATTGCATTCACCAATACTATAATTTTAAAGATGTTTCTATTCCGCTAACTGTACCTACTATTTTGGGTACCATCATTTCGCTGCTGCTGGCCTTTCGGTCAAACCAGGCTTATGACAGGTGGTGGGAGGCCCGCATACTTTGGGGGGCTATTGTAAATGATTGCCGTACCTTTGCGCGCCAGGTTTTAACTTTTGTGGATAGCAGTCATGACGGCGAACAAAAACGGGCGTTAAAAGAGCGCATCATCCGCAGGCAAATGGCCTGGTGCTACAGCTTAAGCTGCCACCTGCGCGGCCAAAATGCCAAAGAAAACCTGGAGGCATACCTAACCGATGATGATGTAAAAAACCTCAAAAAAATGGATAACGTTCCGCTTGCCATTAATGAACTGCAAGGCCATGACCTGCGCACGCTATACCGGCTGGGCTGGATAAATGAGTACCAGCAGGTGGCTATGGACAACACACTCACCAACTTCATGAATTCGATGGGCGGCTGCGAACGCATCAAGAATACAGTTTTCCCGGTTACTTATAGCGTATATATTCACTGGCTGGTTATGTTTTTTGTGCTGTTGCTGCCTTTTAGCCTGATGGAGTTTTTCGGAATTTTCCAGGTGCCATTGGTAATAGCCATATCATCGGCCTTTTTCCTGATCGAAAAAATGGCCATCCACCTGCAGGACCCATTTGAAAACAAGCCGACAGATACGCCAACAACCACCATCAGCCGCACCATCGAAAACAATCTGAAACAAATGATGAAGGATGAACTGCCCGGCGATATCGGCGCTGTAATCAGCAAACAACCTCAAAAACAGGCTGTGTTTTATATACTTTAAAACAGAGTCAAGAGTTAAGAATCAAGAGTTAAGACTTTTTTCTGTTCCGTGTTGCCGCCTGCTTCCATAAGGAAACGGCGGCTTTTTTAAGCGTCCCCAAATCAATCTTGATACTTGATACTCGCTACTTGATACTTTTAAACGTCTTGGCTCTTGATTCTTGACTCTTGATTCTGATTGACTCTTGATTCTATTTTCTCCGATTCTTTTCCCTACTTTGGCATTATTGAATTTATAATAAATCGAACAGGATAAAAATGACTTATTGCCTCGGAATTAAGGTTAAAGAAGGTTTATTGGCCATTGCCGATACCCGCATAACCTCGGGTACAGATACTACGGTAAAAAAGAAGATCACTATAGAGCAAAAAGATCATTTTTCGCTTTTTATCATGACAAGCGGCTTGCGCTCGGCAAGGGATAAAGCCATCGTTTATTTTAACGAACTGCTGGAGACCAAGGAGTTTAACAAAATGTACAAAGCCGTAAACGCCTTTGGCGAGCAGGTAAAGCGGGTAATTGCAGAAGACAAGGCATCATTGGAAGCCGCTGGTTTCCGGTTCGACCTGAACACGATAATAGGCGGACAGCTAAAGGACGATGATGAGCATAAACTTTTTTTGCTATACCCCGAAGGCAACTGGGTTGAGCTGGGGCAGGGAGCGCCTTATGTAGTTATTGGCAATTCGGGCCATGGCAAGGCGATATTAAACCGCATCCTTACCGAAGACAGCAGCCTGAAACTGGCCCTTAAAACAGGTTTTCTTTCGTTCGATTCGACAAGGGTGAGCTCCAATAATGTGGATTTCCCGATTGATGTAGCCCTTTACAAAAAGGATAGCTTTGAGATCATTCAGCAACGTTACGAAAAGAGAGACCTGGAATATATATCGACCCAATGGGCCGAAGAACTGAAACTGGCTTTGGAGCATATCTCTGAAGATTGGATGGACGCGACCTTTAACAAATTAGAAGAAATTAAAACCGAAAGCTGATAAAATGAGATTCAATGTGTTTACCCAAATGGAATATGTAGTACGGGCGCCGGGCACATTGATATTAAATATACACGCGTTACGTACCCCAAATCAAACGGTTTTAAACGAGGAGTTTACGGTTGAACCTTATTGCAAGATTGAAGAAATTATATCGGCACAGGGCGAAAACCGGCTGATGCGCTTTGAGGTGTATGAACAGGGCACCATTAAAGTTACGTACAGGGCTTTGGTTGATAACTGCTATGAGCTTACCGATTACTCGCAGCAACAGGAAACATTGGTGGCCCAACTGGATTCGTCGGTGCTCCCCTATTTAAACCCCAGCCGTTATTGCCAGTCGGATAAATTATACCGCCTGTCGCACAACCTGTTTGGGCACATTACCAATCCGTTTGAAAAAGTAGTTACCCTTACCGATTGGATCCATAATAATGTACAATATTTAAGCGGGTACAGCAATTCGCAAACATCAGCTTTTGACACCGTTACCGAACAGGTTGGCGTTTGCCGTGATTTTGCCCACCTGGGTATTGCCCTTTGTCGCGCTTTAACCATCCCGGCACGCTATTTTACAGGCTATGCCTATCATTTGTATCCTGCCGACTTCCACGCCTGTTTTGAGGCTTACCTTGGCGGCAAATGGATCCTTTTTGATGCGACCAAACTGGTGCCGCTAAACGGCCTTATAAAAATTGCCACCGGCCGCGATGCCGCCGACACCGCCATAGCCAACATTTTTGGAGATGTAACCTTTACCACCATGCAGGTAAGCTGTGAACTGGCTGCGGACGAACATAATTTTGAACCCGTATATTATATCCATGGCGGATATAACGGACTATCGTATTTGTAATACCTGCGAAAGGAAGCCAGGGAGCCTTCTCAATATTATTTCTTCTTCAGCCTTGCTCCGTAAACCCAGTTGGTGCCTAATACGGCAACGCATATGAGCAAGCCAAAAAATTCACGGGTTTCCTCAATCCATGGTTTTTCGGCTTTCATACTTTCAACCAGGCTTTCGGCATGGTGTTGCTCAAACCAATCAATAAGGCCATTATTATCAAAAACCTTATAAATTGCATAAGCCAGGTACATTACAATACCAATGGCGTAGCCTATAGGGTAAAACTTTTGTTTGGCAGCCAGGTAGCAAAACACTGCACTGTATAAATATATCGGAACCCAGATGTAAGGGTCGGGATCATTATATTGCAAGCCCGCAAAAATGACGAACAGCACAACAAATACGATATTAAAAATTTTCATGGTTAATCGGGATAGTTGGTTTTGATACGCTTAATGCAGGTTAAGCGCTTAAAGATAATCATTTTTGAATTTCTGTTGATTTCGGACAAGAGTTTACGCTGTCAATTTTATACTTTTTCAAAGCTGCAACTTATCCTGATATAGAATCAGCAACAACATTCAGACGCGATTTTTCGCCTATTTTATGTAAATTGTAAGTTGAATCTATGTAATTTGCAAGTTACTGTTATGTAATTTGTAAGTGAGGTGTTCTATTCCGTATCATGAAATAGCTTTCATCCGGTCATTCTTCTTTCTCCAGCCGCGTTTAAATCCCATACACGGTACTTGGTTACAATCATTTAACATTATTGTAATATCCGCCAAAACAATTTCGGGGCTCAGGTGCTTGTGTATGAAAATTCTCTCTTATACCGCCTGATATCTGCCCCATGAAATTAGCCGATCTTCACCCCTCAAAAAAATCAATAATATTCAGCTTTATATTTTTTTGTAGCATCAGCCCCTTGTTTGCCCAAAACAACATATTCGACCAAAAACCCGAGGTAAAACTGCGCTACTACCGCGACATTCGGGATACCACCGTAAAACGCAGGTTTGGCCGAGCGGCCCTCGAACTGGGCATAGCCGAAATTACCCCCTGGATTTTTGACCGGTATATAGCCAACAAGGATTACGCCCGTATAAACTGGAAAAGTGTAAGCCACAACCTTAACCCCGGCAACTGGGAATATGATAACGATCCTTTTCAAACCAATCAGTTTGGGCACCCCTATCACGGCAGCTTATTTTACAGCGCGTTCCGCAGTAATGGTTTTAGCTTTTGGCAATCGGTACCGGCTACCATGGCGGGTAGCTACCTTTGGGAAACCTTTGCCGAAAACCAGGCGCCGGCCCCCAACGATTTTATAAATACCAGTTTTGGTGGTATAGTGTTAGGCGAGATGACTTTTCGCTTGTCCAGCCGTATTGTAAACAACCGTCAGCGGGGTTTTAAAAGGCAGGCCAGCGAAGTAGCGGGATTAATAATTAACCCCATGCGGGGGCTTAACCGCATTTTGGATGGTACCTGGGGCAAAGTTTATGGCAATACCACCGAGCGGGACTCATCAAAAATAGGCGCCGAGTTTGACCTTGGAGGGCGAATATTTAATTCGCAATCGGTAAGCCCGTTTGAGCACGGCCGGTTTGGCTGGTTTGGCCGGGCGGCATTATTATATGGCGTGCCTAATGAGGGTTTCAGGAAACCTTTCAGCAACATATCTATAACTGCCGAATTTGGTAAGGACGATAGCAGCTCGGTTAATGTGATAAGTGTATACGGTTCACTTACCGGCTGGGATGTTTCTGTAATTGACCAGGATAAAATGCAAAACCTGGTGATATTATCTGCTAATTATGACTATATACGCAACCAGGCATTTTTTTACGGTGCGCAAAGCGTAAAATTTAATTTATTCTCCGAGCTTAAACTAACAGATGATATAAAAATAAATGGCAACCTTGGGGCGGGCCCTATTCTTTTAGCAGCCGTACCCGATCAATACTTATACAATAACCGTAATTATGATTACGGGCCGGGTTTCTCTGTAAACGGGGGCGGAACGATAAAGCTGTTAAATAAATTATCATACAGTGCAAATTACAGGGGCGGCTGGATGATAACCGTAAACGGCAATAAATCGCATTATTTTTTACATACTTTTAGCAACGAGGTTAGCTATATGTTTATCAAAGGCCTATCCATAGCAGCCGAATCGGGCTATTTTAGGTTAGAGGGAAACTATCATGATTATCCCGATGTGAATAAGAAATATCCTTACCTGAGGATCTCAACAAGATATACAATAGGAAATTTGTAGAAGAAGCTTAAAGCAGAAGGCTTAAGGCTCAAAGCCCAAATAAAGCAATAAAATAGCTTTGTGCTTTCAGTTTAACAACGCGATAAAAGGCTTTAAGCTTTCAGCCTTAGGCTTTCCGCTTAATAAAGAAGCTAAATGCAGAATGCTTAAGGCTCAAAGCCTGACAATGCGCAAAAAAGGCTTTGTGCTTTCGACTTTTAGCTTTCAACTCAAAAAGAAAGCTTTGTGCTTTACGCCTTTAGCTTTCAGCTAAAATAGACGTCGCGGGCAGATTCGAACTGCCGTTTAGGGTTTTGCAGACCCCCACCTATCCTCTCGGTCACGCGACTTAAAAAACTATAAAATCACTTATTAGATTGGCAGGGGGCGAAGATGGTATGTTATCTTTCTCCGTTGAATGGAGCAGGAATTAGCACCTTTTACATTATGCGGATGTATAGGTTGCTAAGACGTCTTTGGGCCTTTCCCTCAGTCTTTCTTGATAAGTTAAATAAAGAACGATTTGTCTGTGTTGACGATGCAAACATAATCATTATTTATATAATTCCTATAGATATAGTAGAATATTTTCAAATAATTCACTATCTCTTTAAAAATCAACTCAATAAAATAAAAACCTCATCGCTCCCGCGAGCTTCCAGCTCGTGGGTCGCATGGTTTCAGCTTTCAGCTGAACTAAGTCAAAAACTTAAACCGCGAGATACCCACGAGTTAAGCTGAGCTTATCTTCCGGGAGTTGAAATCCTTACCTTAACCACCATCATTCACTTTTTCTTTTACCTGATGGATTATTCCACTATCCAAATACGCCAATCTCCCGTATCCTTTTGCAAAAAAAACTGAATAACGGTCGCCTGCTATATCTGTATTTTGGGTACCTTAATATACAACTATACTTTGCAGATACATAAGGATAGTTATGCAAACTATATGCGTTATTATTGCTTTAACCAATTGAAATAAACACAAAAATGAAGGTAGCTTTATTTGTTCCCTGCTATGTAGACCAGTTTTATCCACAGGCTGCCATTGCAACCCTGGAATTGCTGGAGAAGCTGGGATGCGAAGTTCATTACCCTAAAAACCAAACCTGCTGCGGGCAACCTATGGCCAATAGCGGCTATGAGCACCTTACCGGCGGCTGTAATAATTTATTCATCGATAATTTTACCGGTTACGATTATATTGTTTGTCCGTCCGGCAGTTGCACACTACACATTAAAGAACACCTGCATTCACACGAAAACGAGGCCATGGCTCTCGAAATCCGTAAGCGTGTTTTTGAACTTACCGAATTTTTGGTAGATATATTACAGGTAAAAAACCTGGAGGCCAGTTTCCCCTACAAAGTGGGTATGCATCAAAGCTGCCATGGTTTGCGTGGTTTACACATTTCGCAAATGACCGAACTGGTGGCCCCGCCGTTTAGTAAACCAGCTCAATTACTGGGGATGGTTAAAGGCCTGGAGTTGGTACCCTTAAGCCGGGCCGATGATTGTTGCGGCTTCGGTGGTACCTTTTGTGTGGTTGAAGAAGCCGTGTCATCCAAAATGGGTAAAGACCGTGTAGACGACCATATTGAACACGGGGCACAATACATCACCTCGGCCGATTTAAGCTGTCTGATGCACCTGGAAGGCATCCTGCGCCGCCAAAACAGCGATGTTAAAGTAATTCATGTTGCCGAAATTTTAAACCACAGTATCTAAATGAGCAGCACCGCAACAAAAGATCATCCTCAATTAGCCGCCATATTTAACCGCGACGAGCCACGGGTTGACTGGCACGACGAAACCCTATGGTGGGTTCGCGCCAAACGTGATATTGCAGCACATAAACTGCCCGAGTGGGAACTGCTGCGCGAAACAGCCTCACAAATTAAAAACAACGTACTATCAAACCTGAGCACTTACCTGGAGCAATTTGAGGCAAAGGCTATTAACAACGGCATAATAATACATTGGGCTGCCAATGCCGAAGAGCACAACAAAATCATTTACACCCTGCTGGAAAAACGCGGCATAAGCCGCATGGTAAAAAGCAAATCGATGCTTACCGAGGAGTGTCACCTTAATGAATACCTGTTAAAACAGGGTATAGATGTTATCGACTCCGACCTGGGCGAACGCATCGTACAACTGGCCGGCGAACCGCCAAGCCATATCGTACTGCCTTGTATCCACAAGAAAAAGGAAGAAATAGGCGACATTTTTCACGAGCACTTAGGCTCGGCCAAAGGCGAATCAGATCCTAAAATATTAACCGAAACTGCCCGCCAACACCTTCGCGAAGTGTTCCTGACCCGCCGCGCGGCCCTAACCGGCGTTAACTTTGCCATTGCCGAAACCGGCGAGTTTGTAATATGCACCAACGAGGGTAATGCCGATATGGGCGCCCACCTGGCCGAAATCCATATTGCATCCATGGGTATCGAAAAGATCATTCCCGAGCGTAAACACCTTGGCGTATTTTTGCGCTTGCTTACCCGCAGCGCCACCGGGCAGCCTATTACCACCTACTCAAGCCATTTCAGCAAACCGCAGGATGGTAAAGAGATCCATATTGTGATAGTTGATAACGGCCGCAGCATCCAGCTGGGCCGCGAAGATTTCCGCAATTCGTTAAAATGTATCCGTTGCGGGGCTTGTATGAACACCTGCCCCGTATACCGCAAAAGCGGCGGCCACAGTTACCATACCGCGGTTGCCGGCCCTATAGGTAGCATCCTGGCACCCAACCTTGATATGGAAAAATATGCCGACCTGCCTTTTGCCTCTACCCTGTGCGGCTCGTGCAGCAATGTGTGTCCGGTTAAAATTGATATTCACGACCAGTTGTATAAATGGCGGCAGGTAATTGTTAAGGCAGGTTATACGCCCAAAGCAAAAACTTTAGCCATGAAAGGTATGGCTTTTACCCTATCCTCGCCCATGATTTACCGGGCGGCAGGCAAAATGGGGCGTTTTACGTTCAAATATGCACCCTTCGCGGTTAATAACGGTGCCAACCCATGGTACAAGCACCGCGAAATGCCCAAAGCGCCCGAACAATCATTTGGCGAGTGGTATGCCAAAAGAAAGGAAAATAACAAATGAGCAGCCGCGAAAACATATTAGCAGCCGTAAAAGCCAACCAGTTTAGCCGGGCAGATTTACCTGCCCTTGAGGTTTTAAGCACCCTGACATCCACCAACGATAACCTGGTTGAAAAATACAAAACCATCGGCACCGCAGGGGGCAGTTTTGTATACGAAGTGCCCGGCTACGAAGCCATCCAAAACATCCTTCGCAAAGAGTTTAAACCCGGTGTAAAAATCATATCAGGCATCAAGGAATTAGACGAATACACCTATGCTGCCGATGTAAAACACGAATTATCCCACAGCTTTGCCGATGTGGAATTGTGCATCCTCCGCTCAAATCTCGGCGTTGCAGAAAACGGGGCATTATGGCTCACAGAAGAGGATATGACCGTAAGAGTATTGCCCTTTATTGCCCAACACCTGGCCGTAGTAATCAGTAAAACTAAATTGGTGCCCACCATGGCGCAGGCATATGAAAAAATTGGCAGCGCAACGTATGGCTATGGTGCATTCATCGCCGGTCCATCAAAAACTGCAGATATTGAACAATCGCTGGTTATTGGCGCCCACGGCCCAAGGAGTTTGTCGGTGTTTATATTGCCGTAACCCCCCGCCCCTGTCATGCTGAGGTACGAAGCATCTATTCGCGAACTTTGCAAGGCGTAGAATAGATCCTTCACTATCGTTCAGGATGACAGTGGATATTTATACATAAAGAGTACATACCCCTTCCATCTTTACTCCATCTACCACCTATTACTCCAACGGATACCCTTTATCAACCCAGTTGGTTTTCAAATTGGTGGCCAGGTTAAGCAGATTTACATCGGTAAACCCTAATTTTTGCAATTCGGAAAAAGCCGGGCGAATGTTGGGGCATTTAACAAATGGGCAACATCCGCAGTAAATAACAATCGCGGTATTTTTGGGTAAATTGGCAACAACTGTTCGTAACTTTTCCAGGTTTTCCAGTTTGTTTACTGCGCCAATGTGGGTAGCGCCTTTAATATCTTCTACAGCACCAATGTTAAAGATAACAGGGGCTGTTGTACCTGTTTTTAAGTTAGCAGCTAAGGCAGCCGGTTCCAGTAATTGACTTTCTGTCCAGGGGGTAGTAACGCCTAACGTTGGCATAGTCGCCGGCGAGGTTTGCGCCCTGGCGTTTGTACTTAATAAAACTACAAAAATGAAGCTTAGCAAAGCTCCAAAATATTTATTTTTCATGTTTCGGGTGTTTATCAGCAACTTCGTTTGCTCAAATATGAACATTAATTATCTATGGAAGAAGATAAAAAAGAACATTGGGAACGGGTATATCTCACCAAAAATCCCGGCCAGGTAAGCTGGACGCAAGCCGTACCGCAAACCTCGCTTAATTTTATTCGTGGCTTCCATTTAGCAAAAACCGACAAGATAATCGACATCGGCGGCGGCGACAGCAAACTGGTTGATTTCCTGCTGCAGGAAGGTTACACCAACATTACCGTGTTGGATATCTCCGAAGCGGCCTTAGCCAAAGCAAAGGCAAGGCTTGGCAAGAAAAGCAGCCAGGTTACCTGGATAGTTTGCGATGTTACCAATTTTGAACCCACA
The DNA here is from genome assembly GCF_056404995.1 of Mucilaginibacter sp. P2_A5. Classification (NCBI taxonomy): domain Bacteria; kingdom Pseudomonadati; phylum Bacteroidota; class Sphingobacteriia; order Sphingobacteriales; family Sphingobacteriaceae; genus Mucilaginibacter; species Mucilaginibacter sp. P2_A5. Next base: position 118,076 of record NZ_JBFUCY010000008.1, on the reverse strand, counting down.
GAAACCTACGCCCTTTGGCATGACCGGGCGGCCTTCCACTTCCTGACAACGCAGGATCAAATTGCCCGCTACTTAAATATTGCCACAAAAGCAGTCAGCGATTATTTAGTCATCGGCACATTTTCTGAAAACGGCCCCGAAAAATGCAGCGGGTTAGCCATTAAACAATACGCAGAACAACAGTTGCAGGCCATATTTGATGAGCATTTTGAAAAGGTAACCTGTATTACCGAAGACCATATTACTCCCTTTGCAACAAAACAAAACTTCCTGTTTTGCAGCTTTAAAAAGCGCAAGGTATAACCGCTAAAAAAGCCATCTGATAATGATGACACAAGGATGAAGATTAGCTATTGCAAAAATATACCGATTGGTATATTTTTGTCGTGTTGAATTTAATCACTCAACGCAAAACAATGAAAACTTCAAAAAACACCATACTCATTACCGGCGGCAGTGCCGGCATAGGTTTTGAGTTAGCAAAAAAGTTATCAGCAGATAATCATGTTATCATTATTGGCCGTAACGAAGCCCGCTTACAAAAAGCTGCTGCCCAATTGCAGAACGTTAGCACTATCACCGCCGACGTATCCAACGCCGAAGATGTAGAAAAACTGGTAGCCAAACTAACTACCAATTTCCCCGAACTGAACATAGTAATCAATAACGCTGGCGCAGCAAACCTGAACGACCTGCTTACCGATACCGACACCTTTGAAAAAGCCGGCGAAGAAATGCTGACCAACTACCTGTCAGTTATGCGCCTCAACGAAAAACTGCTGCCATCACTTAAAAAACAAAGCGAGGCCGCTATCGTAAATGTATCTTCAATAGTAGCGTTTGCGCCAAGCACCAAACTAGCTACTTATGGCGCTACAAAAGCTGCGTTACATGCCTACACAAGGGCCTTAAGATTAGCATTGGCCGAAACCGGCATAAAAGTTTTTGAGCTGATGCCTCCACTGGTTGATACTGAATTCTCTGCCGAAATTGGTGGTAAAAATGGCATCCCCCCTGCCCAGGTTGCCGATGAGTTTTTAGCCGGCTTAGCAAGCGACACCTACGAAATCCGTGTTGCCGGTACCGAGCAATTTTACAGGCTGTACTTATCCAATCCCGATGAAGCTTTAAGGGTGATCAATTCGCCAAGGGATTAATCACCCAATAAAAAATTTGCCATAAGTTATACCAATCGGTATAATTTATGGCATTTACCGAATCCGCCATGAAAAAAAGCATCCTCATTATCACAGTTATTACCGCTGCCATGATGGAGCTCATTGATACCTCTATCGTCAATGTAGCACTCTCGCACATGAGTGGTAATTTGGGATCAACGCTCGAGGATACCTCCTGGGTTATCACCGCGTATGCCATAGCCAATATCATCGTCATCCCCATGACCAGCTTTTTAGCCACCAAACTTGGCAGGCGCAATTATTATATAGGCTCCATTATCGCCTTTACCTTTTTTTCGGCCATGTGCGGGGTAGCATCTAATATCTGGACGCTGGTATTGTTCCGTTTTTTGCAGGGCATTGGCGGCGGCGCTTTATTATCGGTATCCCAGGCCATTGTTTTTGAGGTATATGGCAAGGCCCGCGCGGGTATTGCCAGCGCGCTGTTTGGCGTTGGGGTATTTTTAGGGCCAACCATTGGCCCCACCCTTGGCGGGTTCATCACCGAAAACTATTCCTGGCCCTGGATCTTTTTCATCAACATCCCCATAGGCATCGCCGTTGCAGTATCCAGCATTTTACTGGTTACCGAACCGGAGATTAAAGTTGAACCAAAAGCGGTCGACTGGTGGGGCATACTGCTGCTGGTTATAGGCATCGGCTCGCTCCAAACCGTGTTGGAGCGCGGCGAAACTGATGATTGGTTTTCTGCCGGTTACATCGTAGCGTTAACGGTTATTGCCGTATTCAGCATTCTCACTTTTATCTGGTGGGAGCTTACCATCCCCAATCCGGTTATCGATTTGCGCGTACTTAAAAGCAAATCGCTGGCCGTTGCTGCAATACTTACTGCAGTAACAGGCGTGGGCCTGTTTACATCGGTGTTTTTAACACCGGTGCTGGCACAACGGGTATTACTGTTCCCGCCTACTATAACGGGGCTTACCTTACTACCGGGTGCTATATTGGCTATTTTTGGTCTGCTATTTTCGGCTACCTTACTTAAACGAGGTGTGTCGCCATTAATAATTATTACAACCGGCTTCGTATTATTTATAATTTTCAGCTTCCTGATGTCGGGCCTTAACCTCGAAGCAACACCCGGAAACCTGGCCAGGATACTTATATTCAGGGCTTTGGGGTTAGCTTTTTTAACCGTTCCGCTTACGGCATTGGCAGTATCAGGGTTGGATGCCAAAGATGTTCCGCAGGGATCGGCATTAAACAATATGATGCGGCAGCTTGGGGGCTCGTTCGGTATCGCTATGATCAATACTTATGTGGCCCATCGTTTTGGATCGCACCGTAATGACCTCATCGCCGACATCAGCATTTACAACCCGCAGGCCACCCAACGCATCCATGGCCTAACCCAATACTTTGCCGGCAAAAGCGGCACCCTGATAGAAGCGCAACACAAGGCGATGGCTGTAGTAAATAACGGTATAGACAGGCAATCGTTCCTGATGAGTTATCTGGATGCCTATATTTTTGTAGGGCTGTTATTTGTATTGGCTATGCCTTTATTGCTGCTGGTGCTCGATCGTAAAAAACAGGCAGGGCCGGTGGTTTTGGTGAGCGATCATTAAAGGAATTATATAGAGACTAAAAGCAGAAGGCAGAAGGCTCAAAGCTGACATTGATTTTCCATTCGATAATCTATATAAAAACAACATACACTCAAAAATCTCAACAATTCAAATACCAACCGGTATATTTGTATTATGGAAAAGGAATTATCAAAAGCCGAACGCACCCGCAAGTTCATTGTAGAAACCACCGCGCCCATCTTCAATAAAAAAGGATATGCCGGCACTTCATTGTCTGATTTAACTGATGCTACCGGCCTTACCAAGGGCAGCATTTATGGCAACTTTGCCAATAAAGAGGAAGTTGCCGCGGCGGCATTTGATCATAACTCGGCTATCCTGAGAAAACAGATCCAGGACCGCATTCAAAAAGCCGGCACTTATTACGATAAGCTGCTTGTTTATGCCCAGGTGTACCACAGCTTTACCAGGGCTACATTCCCGGCAGGCGGCTGCCCCATTTTGAATACTGCCGTTGATGCCGACGATACTAACCCTATGTTAAAAGATAAGGCCGCCCAGGCGGTACTCCGCTGGCAAAAATCGATAGAAAACCTTATCCGGGCGGGTATCGATGCAGGTGAGTTTAAGCCCGATGCCGATTTAAGCGGCACCGCCCTATCTATGATAGCGCTGATTGAAGGCGGTATTATGATAGCCAAGGTTACCAACACCCCCGCAAGCCTTGATAAGGTACTGCAAACTGTAACCGCTTTAATAACAGGCCTTAAAACAGGCTAACCATATTGCCGGATGTAACTATGCAGCCTTGTTATGGTAAAATTGTCTTCCTTTTGTAAGAAGCTTGTTACCGCAAAATTTATTTGACTGTATTTCAAAATATTATCATAACAGGTTGCAGCCGCAAGAAACAAATGATACCGGCCATACGTTATAAGGAGCACCAATTATATAAAAAATGTCTAAAAAAATCTTGATACTCGATGATAGCGAAGATATCCTTGAGGTGATGAAAGACGTGCTCGAGATGGAGGGTTACGAGATTGAAATTTTAAATTATACCGCTGATATATGCAAATCGGTCATAACTTTTAATGCTGACCTGGTGATATTAGATTATATTCTTTTTGGCATAAACGGCGGCGAACTTTGCCATATGCTAAAAACCAACCCGCTCACGGCACACATACCGGTAGTTATGGTATCGGCTTACCCCCGCGTACTGGAGTCATTGGGCAACTACGGCTCTGATGCCTTTGTAGCCAAGCCCTTTAGCCTTACCGACATTGTTAGTACAGTAAAAGCATGTTTGTTGAAGGCCGGGGATATTGAGCATAGTTTGAACTAATATTTGGCAGAACTCTAAAGCGGAGAATGGCGCTCAAAATAAGAAGACTGTCATATTGAGTTGTAAAATTTCGCGAAACTCTGAAGCAAGAGCAACAACGATTTAATCCCCAATGTCATGCTGAACTTGTTTCAGCACCCCACATGCTAAGTGTCCTTCATGCGGGTAATAAAAGACTATCATGCTGAGGAACGAAGCATCTATTCGCGAACTTTTCTATCGGTCATGCACAGCTGATAGATCCTTCGTTCCTCAGGATGACAGGAAAATGGGATATCTCATGGGTAACCGAGTGAAGGCTATTCGCGAACTTTTCTATCGGCGATGCATGTCGGTTAACAGGTTCTTCACTCCGTTCGGAATGACAAAGGCGTTATTTCCAAATACACCATGTGATGGCATAATCAAACAAATTCGGTACCAAGCTTTTTAAGTATACCAACAAGTGTAAAAGTGATTACCCAATGCTATGCTCATCCAGTTCCATGCCTTCTGCATCGGGCTCATGATAGCTTTTAATAAAACTCGCAATTTCCTCGGCTTGCGGGTGGGTAAGGTCGCCCATGCTGCTGTACTCCCATTGGTTCATGTTATCGTCAAAAACAATATCGCCCAAATCAACCATGCCTTCGCTCAGGCCAAAAACACCGGTAGCTTGCTTATTGCCACCCGGAATGGGTTGCGTTACCGGGTTAATAGTAATATAGCGGTCGCCATCTGCTGTATATAATATATATTCTACAGGCTTTGTCATGTTCAATGTATTTGCATAACCTACAAATACAGGCAGTTTTTGTTTATTTTATTTAGTTAAAAAACACTACCAACCCATTATTTCCATAACCCTGGTAAATTCGGGCTGAAAACCGGCATTTATAGTTATTTGCTGCCCCGTAACCGGGTGGCTAAATTCCAGGTGCGATGCATGGAGCAACATGGTATTCATCTCCCAGGTTTCGGTAAAAAACTTATTTTGTTTATTGCAACCATGTGTACGATCGCCAATAATGGGGTGAAATATATGGGCAAAATGCTTGCGAAGCTGGTGCATACGGCCAGTGGTTGGTATAGCTTCAACCAGCGAGTACCTTGATGTGGGGTGCGCGCCAAAAGGCACATGGAGTTCGGCACGTTTAAGCGTAGTGTATGTTGTAAAGGCATCCTGTAAAGTTCCGTTCTCTTTTCGTAGCGGATAATCAATATCCTCGGTATCAACCGTATGGCCGCGAACAATGGCCAGGTACTTTTTTTGAACCTTGTTATCCATAAAAGCCTGCTGCATAGCTATCTCCACCTGCTTATCCAGCGCGAAAAGTAAAATACCGCCTGTTTTCCTGTCTATCCGGTGTACCGGGTTAACCTTCTTCCCTATCTGGTCGCGCAGCATCTGTAAGGCAAACTCCGTGGCCTCCGCCGCAATCGGCGACCGGTGTACCAGCAATCCATGCGGCTTATTAACAGCAATAAGGTATTCATCCCGGTATACGATCTCTAACATCCGGCAAAGGTAATGATAGATTTGAGATGTGAGATTTGGTTGAATAAGTTGATTTGGTTGAATAAGTTGGATTAGGTTGATTGGGGGTATATTTTACATAATGTAATCTCACAACTCACAACTCACAACTCACAACTCACAACTCACAACTCACAACTCACAACTCACCACTCTCAACTCACAACTCACCACTCTCAACCACTCCGCCTTTTTTTTTACCTTTGGTGTTTACAGCATCTATTTTATATGAAAATTATTGCCATAGGCCGTAACTATGCCGAACATGCCAAAGAGTTAAATAACCCGGTGCCAACTGCCCCGGTTATTTTCATGAAGCCCGACACCGCACTTCTAAAAGATAATAAGCCATTTTATCATCCCAATTTTTCGGAAGACATACACCACGAGATTGAACTGGTACTTAAAGTGAGCAAGGAAGGCAAGCACATTGGCGAAAAATTTGCTGCCGGCTATTACGACGAGATAGGCCTGGGAGTTGATTTTACAGCCCGCGATATCCAAAGCCGTCACAAAGAAAAAGGATTGCCCTGGGAATTGGCCAAGGCTTTCGATGGCTCGGCACCGGTTAGTACCTTTGTACCCAAATCAAAATTTGCCGATATTTACAATATCAGCTTTAAACTGGATATTAATGGCGAAACCCGCCAGCAGGGCAATACTAATATGCTGCTTTTCAGTTTCGAGAGCATCATCTCTTTTGTATCCCGCTATATCACCCTAAAAAAGGGCGACCTGATATTTACCGGCACCCCTGCAGGCGTAGGCCGGGTAAGGGTTGGCGACAGGCTGGAAGGGTATATTGAGGATGAAAAAATGCTGGATTTTTGGGTGAAGTAGAATCCCCCCCTGTCATTCCGAGGAACGAAGAATCTATTATACGCCAGGCATAATGCACCTGCGAAGTTCGCGAATAGATGCTTCGTTCCTCAGCATGACAGGATTATTACGATGTCATCTATATTATCGAATTAAAATTATTCCGCTATCAAGCATGATTAAAAAAACAATTGTCCTCTTCTCCATATTATTTTTAGGCGTCTGCACACATTTACAGGCACAAACCACCACCATTCAAAGCAGGCAGTATCCACAAAACTATTTCCGCTACCCGCTTGATCTGCTGCCACATACCACTGCGGGTTCATTTGGCGAACTAAGGCCCGCACATTTTCACTCGGGGCTCGATTTTAAAACCAACCAGCGTACCGGCTACCCGGTTTACGCTGTGAATGATGGGTATATCTCGCGGGTGCGCGTTCAGTTTGGCGGCTTCGGGCGGGCTATTTATATTACGCACCCTAATGGATATACAACAGTATACGGTCACTTACAAGCTTTTACGCCTGCCGTAGCGGCGCTGGTTAAAGCCTATCAATACGAGCATCAAACTTACGAGGCCGATTTCAAATTGCCCCCTGCCCAGGTTACGGTTTGCAAAAATGACGTAGTGGCTATCTCCGGTAACGCGGGCGCATCTGCCGGCCCGCATGTGCATTTCGAGATCAGGGATACCCAAACGGAAGAAACCATCAATCCCCAACTATTCGGACTAACCATTCCAGACGAGGTGCAGCCTACTATTAGTTCCATTGGCATTTATCATTTAAATGGCAATCCATTCAGCGAAAAAACACAGCACGAGTTTATGGCAGTAAACGGCGCTGCGGGTAATTATCACCTGGCCAAACCACAGGTGCTCCATTTAAGCGGCAACATTGGTTTCGGCATCAATGCCACCGATATGAACAGTACATCGGCCAACCACAATGGCATCTACTCGGTTGAATTAAAGCTGGACGGCCAAACCGTATATACCTTTGCCGTAGAGCGTTTCGCGTTTGATCAAACACATGCTATTAATGCCTATATCGATTATCCATCGTATACCCTTGGCCGCCGTTGGATGCAAAAATGTTTTATTATGCCGGGCAGCCATATTTCGCTTTATCCGCAATCCGTTAACCGGGGTATCATCACCTTTAATGATAATGCACTGCATGATGTTGAATATGTAGTAAAAGATGTAGCCGGCAATACATCAACCTTAAAATTAAAAGTACAGGCAAGTCCTTTTAATGCGGTGCCCAACAAAATAGCCGGCACGCTTTTTCACTACGATACAAAAAGCGAGTTTAGTACCGATAAAGTAAAGGTTACCGTGATGCCCGGAAATTTGTATGATGACCTGGACTTTATTTATTCCATATCTCCAAAACCCACAGGAGGCTATTCATCTTTACATCATATCCATAACCGCCTTACCCCCATTCATGAAAACTATGAGCTGTGGATAAAACCTGAGGTTGATTTGGGCAAGTACACCGATAAGGCTGTTATTGTAAGTACTACCATAGGCTGCGTAGGCGGTTACTACCAAGATGGCTGGGTAAAATCGCAGGCAAGCACCTTTGGCGATTATTTTATTAAGTTAGATACAATCCCGCCTGTGATCCATCCGCTCAACATCCACGATGGCAGCAATTTGAAAGCTGCCCGCACTATCAGTTTCAGGATGAGCGATAACCTATCGGGCATTAAAACTTACGCCGGAACCATTGATAATAAGTGGGTTTTAATGGAATTGGATTATAAAACTAAAATTCTAAGTTATACCTTTGGCAGCGATATCGCGCCGGGTAAGCATACCTTCAAACTGGTCCTGGCAGATAACAAAAACAATTTTGCAGATTTTACCGCAGATTTTTATAGATAATATCTTAAAACTATGTCAACACTAAAAGAAGGCGATAAAGCCCCTGATTTTACAGCAAAAGATCAAAACGGAAATACGGTGTCATTATCTGACTATAAGGGCAAAAACGTAATCCTATATTTTTACCCGAAAGATGATACCCCAGGCTGCACAGCCGAATCGTGCGATTTCAGGGATAACTACCAATCGTTGCTAAGCAAAGGTTATGAAGTGATTGGCGTAAGCACCGACGACGAAAAATCCCATAAAAAATTCGAAACCAAGTATAGCCTGCCTTTTACCCTGATTGCCGATGAAGAAAAAGCCATTGTAGAAGCCTATGGCGTTTGGGTAGAGAAGAACATGTACGGCAAGCAATATATGGGCACCGCCCGCACTACTTTTATTATTGATGGTAATGGCATTATCCAGCACCTCATCAGTAAAGTAGATACCAAGAACTCATCACAACAAGTGCTCGACTTAGTAAAATAAGTGTTAAAAGAACAATAATTATTTTTACTTTAGCCGTTCAGTTTCCTAAATTCATAATGAAATCAACAATTCAAGACTTAGAAAAAACCGCGTCGCAAATCAGGCGCGACATTGTACGTATGGTACATGGTTGTCAATCGGGCCACCCAGGTGGATCATTAGGTTGCACAGATTTTTTTACCGCCCTATACTTTGAGGCGATGAACCACGATCCTAAATTCAACATGGATGGTATTGGCGAAGACCTTTTCTTCTTATCAAACGGCCACATTTCGCCGGTGTTTTACAGCACCCTGGCGCATGCAGGCTATTATGATAAAGCAGAACTTGCAACTTTCCGTAAGTTAAATACACGGTTACAAGGCCACCCTACAACCCATGAGCATTTACCGGGAGTACGCATTGCATCGGGTTCATTAGGCCAGGGTTTATCTGTTGCCATCGGCGCGGCTTTAGCTAAAAAATTGAATGGCGATAAATCGCTTGTGTACACCTTACATGGCGATGGCGAGTTACAGGAAGGCCAGATTTGGGAAGCAGCCATGTTTGCGCCGCACAACAAGGTTGATAATTTAATCTCGACCATTGATGTTAACGGACAGCAAATTGATGGACCAACCAATTTAGTATTGTCTCTTGGCGATTTGCATGCCAAATGGGTAGCTTTTGGATGGGATGTTTTGGAGATGAAAGGTAATGATATGGCCGATGTTGTTAAAACGTTGGAGTTGGCTAAGAGCCGTACAGGCCAGGGCAAACCTATTATGATATTGATGCACACCGAAATGGGTTACGGCGTTGATTTTATGGCAGGCAGCCACAAATGGCATGGTATTGCGCCAAACGACGAACAGCTTAAATTAGCTTTAGCACAATTGGAAGAAACTTTGGGCGACTATTAGGCTATCCATGCTTTTTTAGGTTGTACGTGGGACGTTATACGTTCTACGTTTGCCAGAAAGCACAAAGCCCATCAGTTAACGTACCATTTAAATAACACGTACCACGTAAAACGTCCAACGTATAACGTCCCACGTAAAACCCTATCCCAACAGAAATGAAAAAGTATACTTATACAGATAAAAAAGATACCCGCTCGGGCTTTGGCGCCGGGCTGCTGGAAGCCGGCAGAAAAAACGACCAGGTGGTTGCACTTTGCGCCGACCTTATAGGATCGTTAAAAATGAATGATTTTATTAAAGAATTTCCTGAGCGTTTTGTTCAGGTTGGTATTGCCGAAGCAAACATGATGTGTATTGCCGCAGGTATGACCATTGGCGGTAAAATACCTTTCACCGGTACTTTTGCCAACTTTTCAACAGGCAGGGTGTATGATCAAATCCGCCAGTCAATAGCTTACTCCAACAAAAATGTTAAGGTTTGCGCATCGCATGCCGGTTTAACTTTGGGCGAAGATGGCGCCACCCACCAAATATTGGAAGACATAGGCATGATGAAAATGCTGCCCGGGATGACAGTAATTAACCCTTGCGATTATAACCAAACCAAGGCTGCCACCATGGCCATTGCCGATTATGAAGGCCCGGTCTACCTGCGTTTTGGCCGCCCGGTTGTTCCTATTTTTACCGATCCTGACCAAAAATTCGAGATCGGAAAAGCATGGATGGTGAATGAAGGCGCGGATGTTAGTATATTTGCCACCGGTCACCTGGTATGGCAGGCTATTTTAGCAGGCGAGATTTTGGCAGAGCAAGGCATTGATGCCGAGATCATTAACATTCATACCATTAAACCTTTGGATGCCGAAGCGGTATTAAAATCGGTAGCTAAAACCGGCTGCGTTGTTACAGCCGAAGAGCATAACCGTTTAGGAGGTTTGGGCGATAGCATAGCGCAACTGCTTGCCGTGAATACGCCGGCCCCGCAGGAGTACATTGCCGTTAATGACAGCTTTGGCGAAAGCGGAACGCCTGAGCAACTGATGACCAAATACGGTTTAGATGCAGAACATATTGTGCTGGCCGTTAAAAAGGTGATCGAAAGAAAAAACAAAAATGCTTAATTAGCATTTAACTATAAAAATTATAAAATGTTGGTGCAGGTAGAAGATTCAGAGATTTTAAGCAAATTCCAGGACGAAAAAACGCGTAACGAAGCGTTTAACCTGTTGCTTAAAAAATACCAGCAAAAAATTTACTGGCACGTAAGGCGCATGGTTATTGATCATGACGATGCGGACGACCTTACCCAGGACGTTTTTGTAAAAGTTTGGAAAAACCTGTTGGGCTTCAGAAATGACGCGCAGCTTTATACCTGGATGTACCGCATAGCATCCAACGAATGCATTACTTTTTTGAATAAGAAAAAACTTAAAAATAATGTTTCGTTGGATGATGTTGCTTATGAACTGGCCGATACGCTGGCCGATTCGACCTATTTTAACGGCGATGCAGCGCAGCGTAAACTGCAGGAAGCATTGCTTACCTTGCCCGAAAAACAAAAGCTTGTATTCAACATGAAATATTATGAGGATATGAAGTATGAAGAAATTTCGGCAGTTTTGGGCACAAGTGTAGGCGCTTTAAAAGCCTCTTTTCACCTGGCAGTCAAGAAGATAGAGGCATATTTAATATCAAAAGATTAAATACAGAATTAATTCAGAATTACGTTAAACCTTTTAGCACTTTGTTCATCTATAGTTATGTATGAAAAGCGATATGGACAATAGGGAATGGCTGGATGACTTTGAGTCACTAAAGCAGGTTGGCGCAAGCAACCCGTTTTTGGTGCCTGCTGGCTATTTCGATGAATTAGCGCAGCACATAACATCACGCATCAGGCTGGAAGAGCTTAAAAACTCATCCGAAGGGTTTACTATTCCTGAAAATTACTTTGAACAATTAAACAGCAACATACAAAGCCGCATAAATATTGAGGCAGCTTTAGGTACTGAAGAAACCGGCTTTACCACGCCCGAAAATTTTTTTGACGAGCAAGCCAGCCAAATCCAAAGCAGGATTGCCATTGAGCAATACGTGAATAACGACGCTGAGAGCTTTAGCGTTCCCGAAAATTATTTCGGGGAATTGGATAATAACATCCAAAGCAGGGTGGCTATCGAAGAATATTTGGATAACCAGGATGAAGGTTTTGCGGTCCCTGAAAATTATTTTGACGAGCTAAGCAGCAATATCCAAAGCCGTATAGCGGTAGAGGAGCTGATGAACAATGAAGCCGAAACTTTTGCAGTACCTGCAAACTATTTTGAGCAATTAAGCCAAAACATTTTAAATAAAACAGTTAACGAGGTTATGACAGTTGAGGTTGAAGAAACCGACAATGTTATCAGTTTTAAACAGGCTGTTGATAAACGCAGTATTGTACGCAAGATGCTTGCATCGGGCACTTTCAGGTATGCTACCGCCGCTTGTTTCGCGGTTTTAATAAGCATTACTGTTTTGCTTAAAGGAAATTCTGTTCCGGATCATAACCACTCATTTTTACATGAGCAGGTTTCGGCTGTACCTGTAGATGAAATAAAAAGTTACCTGGAATTGCACAGCGATGCGAGCGACACCCGCACATTGATGGATGCTAACCAGAAAAGTAACAGCTCAAATGTAGACGAAAATCTGTCGGATTATATAGACGCTAATTAATAAGGAGTTTTAATGGTTAAATTGATCAGGCATATTTTTATAGTACTCTTTTTTATAGCGGTGGGTTATCACTCACGTGCGCAGGCCCAACTGGTGCCGGGCGGACGGGTAACTCCTAACACTAAGCTTAAAAAAGGAACAGGTGCCAAGCTTGAGGCAGCCCGTAATAACTACATAAGCAGGCAACTTGACCTGAGCGACGAGGAAGGGCGTAAATTTTGGCCATTATATCGTTCGTATCAGCAGGAGTTAACTGCTGTACGTATCTTAAAACGCTTAAATAACTCCAAGGCCACATCAAACGGTACCGAGCAGATAGACAAAGAAATTTACTACGAAAGCCAGCTGGTAGCCATCCGCAAGCGTTACAGGGATGCCTTTGCCAAAATCCTTCCACCCGAAAAAGTGAGTATGCTTTACAAAAGCGAGCAGGAGTTTAATGACGAGTTGATTAAACGCCTGAGCGAAAGCAGCGAAAGAGCGGGGAATTAGTCATTAGTCTGAGTGGTGAGTGGTGAGTGGTGAGTGGTGGGAAATACTTTTGGGAAGCTTTGTTTTGATTTTTTTCAAGCCTATTCCGAAAAACCAAAATCTTGATACTTGATACTAATTACTTGATACTCTTCCCCCTACCGCCGGATGAATTCAAAACTTCCATCGGGGGCCAGCTTCATGATGGTTGATGGATTGCGGATTTCTTTATTGTGCTGTTCCAGGTCAACAACGTAATCAACACCATCAATAATTTCCTGGTCAATTTGCGAAAAATATTGAGGCGATGGCTTACCGCTGATGTTGGCCGATGTAGATACCAGGGGCTTGCGCAGCCGCTGTATTAATTGCTTGCAAAAGTCATGATTGCTTACCCGGATGGCTACGCTCCCATCGGCAGCTATTACTGCAGGCGACAGGTTTTTAGCGCCCGGCATTACCAGGGTTAGGGGGTTTTCTGCATATTCAATCAGGTCATAAGCCAACGGGTTAACTTCCTGAACATAACTTTCCAATTTGTTCTCGGTATCAACTAATATCACCATACTTTTGGCCTCATCGCGTTGTTTCAGGCGAAAAATCTTTTTGATGGCTTCAGTATTTGTGGCATCGCAACCTATGCCCCAAATAGTATCTGTTGGGTACAGGATAATACCTCCCTCTTGCAGTACTTTAAATGCGTTGGCAACTTCGTCTCTAAGCATTGTTCAATGTATTGGTGTATAACCGCTGCAATTGCAGGGCCAGTTTGTCGTCGTTAAAATTAGCAGCATGTTCAATCCCCCGTGTTATCATGGCTTGCCTTAAACTATCGTCGTTAAGTATCTGGTTTACCTCTTTGGCCAAACCAGCCGCATCGTCCGGATCCACGTATCTGCTGCCGGGGCCACCGGCTTCTTCCAGGCATGAGCCTGTTGCTGCTATAACCGGGGTACCGGAGTTTAAAGCCTCTAAAACCGGGATACCAAAACCTTCATAGCGCGATGGGTAAATAAATACCGACGCTAATTGATAAATGACCGGCAATTCATCAAACGGAATATCCCTTAAAAAAATAACACGGCTGGTTAAATTACCGGCAGCAATGTAGGCGTTTACTTCGTCGGTGTATTTTGTTGGCTTACCGATTACCACTAAAGGGATATCGCCATCAATGTTTCTTAAGGCCACTACCGTTAGTAACAGGTTTTTACGTTCTTCGATAGTGCCTATGCTCAACAAAAATTTATCGGGCAGGTTGTATTTTAGCTTTACCGCGGCTTTTTGATCGGGCGTTTTTGTAACGTCAAATATAACGTCGCAGCCCTGGTAAATTACTTCAATTTTTTGGGGGTTGATGTCCAACAGCTCTACCAAATCGGCCTTGGTTTTCGCACTTATGGCGATGATTTTATCGGCTACCTTGCAGGCATATTTTACTTTGGCGAGGTAAATACGATAATTAAACCAGCCAAACTGCTTAGGATAGCGCATAAAAATAAGATCATGTATCGTGACAACCGACCGTATGCCGCTATTGGCAATGCCCGAAGGCAACTCATGGCTAAGGCCATGATACAATTGGATACCATCGCGCAATAAATCCTTAACAATACCTTTGCTACGCCACCAGGAAGTAAAAAATTTGCTGGCAGGCGTTAAAGTAAAAACATTGCCATGATCGCCCAAAAACTTAAGCCTTACATTTGGTTTAGCTTTTGGTGTATATAAAAAATAGGCGTTTTCGGGATGGAAATATGCCAGCGTTTTAATAAGCCAGCGGCTGTAGTTTCCGAGGCCCGTATTGTTATAAAAAGCCCGCTTGGCATCGTATCCTATTTTCATATTTTAGATATGAGATGTGAGATGTTAGATATGAGATTAAAACAGCCGCGTTTGAAGCGGTCTCAAATCTCATATCTAACATCTCAAATCTACCTTTAAACCGCTACATTATTTTCCCTCAACGCATCGTTAAGAGAGGTTTTTTTATCTGTCGACTCTTTGCGGGTGCCGATGATAAGTGCGCAAGGCACCTGGTAATCGCCTGCAGGGAATTTTTTGGTATATGAACCAGGTATAACTACCGAGCGGGCAGGTACACGGCCTTTATATTCAACCGGGGTCGACTGGGTTACATCAATAATTTTGGTTGATGCGGTTAAAACCACGTTGGCGCCCAACACCGCCTCGTGCTCAACATGTACACCCTCTACAACGATGGCCCTCGAGCCAAGGAAGCAGTTGTCTTCAATGATCACGGGAGCAGCTTGTAAAGGCTCCAAAACGCCGCCAATGCCTACGCCGCCACTCAGGTGTACATGCTTACCAATTTGCGCGCATGAGCCCACTGTAGCCCAGGTATCAACCATGGTACCTTCATCAACGTACGCGCCAATGTTTACGTACGACGGCATCATAATAACACCCTTTGCAAGGTATGCGCCATAACGGGCAATACCATGCGGAACTACACGAACGCCGTTTGCTTTATAATCGGTTTTCAAATCCATTTTATCATGAAAAACAAAAGGACCAACCTTAATTTCTTTCATGCTGCGGGTAGGAAAATAAAGGATAACAGCCTTTTTTATCCACTCGTTTACGTGCCAGCGCGTACCAATCATTTCGGCTACACGGATCTCGCCTTTGTCTAACCGTTCAACAACGGTTTCAATAGCGGTGATATATTCATTATAATTCAGCAGATTCCTGTCTTCCCAGGAATCTTCAATCATTTTTTTAAGATCTTGCATTGATAAATTAACTTTTGGCAAATTAAAGGATTTTTAAGGAAAAATACAGGATTAGCTTCAATAACTTGTTAGCCCTTTGCTTTTGTACCAGGCCGGTAAACCTATCTTCATTATTAAAAAATCAACCTTAAGGCAAAAATATATTAACTATTACGCCCAAAGCTAAATACGCTGATTTTTAATGACATAAGTTATATGGTTATGATAAATTACATTTATCATTGCCGTTATAAAACACAAATTCACCAACCTAATCTCCCCCCTCATTATGAACGTTATGGCTTTCTTTTGCATCGCTTTGCTGACAGTCTCCTTACTTATGATTGCCGGCATCGCATTTTTTAGCTTTTTAAAATGGATCAAAAGAGCCTATTATCCAAACTGGAAATTTCCTGATTATATCAGCGTTGGTTATGCAGAATACCTGTACCACAAATTCATAAAAAAAGACCTGGAGGCCTGGCAAAGCAACCAGTAGATTTATTAGTTGGATTGCTTAATTTTGCGCAAGTGCCGGCCAAAACTAAAATAACCGGAACCAGCGTAAATTAAATGCCCAATCATAGCAATTTTTGTAAAGATATTCTGTTTGGTGTTGCCGTTGGCGACGCTATCGGCGTTCCTGTTGAGTTTAAATCAAGGGAAGAAATTTCAAAAAAGCCGGTAACCGACATGATCGGGTTTGGCACTTATGACCAGTTACCCGGCACATGGTCTGATGATAGTTCACTTACCTTTTGCCTTGCCGAATCGTTAACCAATGGTTACGATATACATGATATTGCCAACAATTTTGTAAGATGGCGTTGCGACAATTATTGGACGGCCCGGGGCGAAGTTTTTGATGTTGGCATAACTACACAACAGGCTATTGAAAGGATAGTAAGGGGCGTACAACCAAACCTTGCCGGCGGATTTGATTCATGGTCGAACGGAAATGGTTCACTGATGCGAATTTTGCCATTGCTGGTTTACATTATGGATTTGCCGATAGCAGAGCGTTTTGCTATAACCAAAGATGTGTCCTCCATTACCCACGGTCATGTCCGGTCGGCAATTACTTGTTTTTATTACCTGGAATTTGCGAGAAAACTTTTAACGGGTAATGATTTGTATACTATTTATCATGAGGTAAAGGCTGAAGTCGCAGCGTTTCTTGATACAACAACCATCAGCAGGGACGAGATAAAACTATTTGACCGCCTTTTGGCCGGCAATATTTATGACGCTCCCGAAAGCGAGATAAATAGTAGTGGCTATGTTTTACACACGCTCGAGGCAAGCATTTGGTGCCTGTTAACCACAACAACGTATACGGAAGCTGTACTTAAAGCTGTAAATTTGGGGCTTGATACTGATACCACCGGCGCAGTAACCGGTGGCCTGGCAGGCCTGCACTACGGTTTTGAAAAAATACCCGAAGATTGGGTGCTCAAACTTGCCCGAAAAAAAGATATAGACGATTTAGCTGACAGGCTGGCTAAACTATTGTTGCCTAATTGAATAAACAATGGCCGAAAAAGAAAAACTAAGAATTGATAAATACCTGTGGGCTATCCGCATTTTTAAAACCCGCACACTGGCATCTGATGCATGCAAAGCCGGGCGCGTAAAGCTCGATAGCAAAAACATAAAACCTTCATACGAGGTAAAAATTGGTGATACCTACCAGGTGGCAAAAGGTCCCGACCGGAAGGTGATTCGTGTAACCGGCCTGTTGGAAAACAGGGTTGATGCAAAAAAAGCGGTTGATTATTACCTGGACATAACGCCGGTTGAACAAACCCAGGCTTTTAAATCCATGTTTCACGCCCCCATCCTTAAACGTGATAGAGGTGCCGGTCGCCCCACTAAACTCGACCGCCGCGAGATTGATGATTTAAAGGATAATTTTTTTGAGAAAGACGAGGAAGAAGATTAACCAAGTACCATGTCATTGCGAGGAACGAAGCAATCGCGAACTATACAGACTGCAATTGCACAGTTCGCGATTGCCGCGCTACGCTCGCAATGACATATAATATAAAGTCAATACTTCGTCTTATTCTCCTCTATTTCCCACAGCTTAAAAACAGCCATGGCTTCATCGCGGAGTAGTTGGACAAAAAGCAGCTTCCTGTCGGCCATAGGGCTTTCCAGTTCATCGTATATGTCATGGTCGTCAAAACCAATGGCTGCGGCATCGGCTTTGGTGTTGGCGTAATAAACTTTATCAATACGGGCCCAGTAAATAGCGCCAAGACACATGGGGCATGGTTCGCAACTGGTGTAAATTTCGCAACCGGAAAGGTCATAAGTCCCCAATTCCTGGCAGGCCAGCCGAATAACCGATACTTCGGCATGCGCGGTTGGATCATTGGTAGACACGACCCGGTTGGCACTACGGGCCAGGATCATACCATCTTTAGTTATAACAGCGCCAAAAGGGCCACCCGTTCCCTGCTTAACATTATACTCGGATAGCTCAATTGCTATCCGCATAAATTTTTCGTGTGCCGTGTTTTCCATAGTCCTCTAAATTAAAAAACCTCAGCCGGAGTTGAGGTTTTATTTGAAATTTGAGAATTCGGCAATTTGAAAGTTTGAAGATGCTTTTCATTTTCAAATCTTCAAATTCTCAAATTTTCAAATCGATTTTATTTTTTCTCCTTCGCGTAAGCGTCGTTAAGCCTTTTAACCACGTCGGTGGTTACATCTAACGATGGATCGCCATATAATACGGTTGGGTTTGCTTTTGAGTATAACAACACCAGTTTGTAACCCTTTTCTTTGGCGTAAGCTTTAGCAAAATCTGCAATTTTATCGTACTGCTTCGTGGCTTCTGTAGACTGCAGGTTTTGGAACTCAGCAGTAGCATTTTGCTGGTAACCTTGTAATTCTTGTTGTTTACGTTGTAAGCGTTGCTCGGTGGCCTGGCGCTGGTCGGCTGATAATGTAGCCTGGCTTTTTTGATATTCGGCAACTTCACGCTGAAATGCCTGGCCTTTATTTTGCAAATCGCCTTGTGAGGCTTTGCCTTTTTCTTCCAGGCGTTTGTTCATATCTTTTGTATACTCATATTTACTTAATAAAGTATCAGAGTTGATATAAACAATTGCTTCTTTGCCATCACTTACAGTGGTAGCGGCTGCGCCTGGTTTGTCGGCAGTTTTATTTTGGTTACAGGCCGCAATGCTGCCTGCAATTAATATCCCGAAGGTGAATTTTGTTAAAGTTGAAACAGTAGTTTTCATTATCTCACGTAAAAATTTAAAAAGTTTGACAAAGATAAACTTTCGTTGCAAGTATCCTAATTTGATGTGCAAATTACAGATTTCAGATGTGCAGATGAGGGGGGATGTGCAGATATGCAGATTTCAGATATGCAGATGATGATCAATTTGAAAGTATTGCGCTTACCGTCATCCGATTAATCATCTCCTCCACCTAAATTATTAATCTGCGCATTTGCATATCTGGAAAAACATCTGCACATCTGAAATCTACATATCTGCACATCTATCCACACCTCGTTTTTTATCCACAATCATTCGTCATTACCGTCAAAATTTCGTACTTTTGAAGGTTGTTGTACTAAATAAATATGAGCGAAGAAAATCAGGACAAATCCAATTATTCAGCAGATAATATACAGGTATTAGAAGGTTTAGAGGCGGTACGTAAGCGTCCGTCCATGTACATTGGTGATACAGGCGTTAAAGGTTTGCACCATTTGGTATATGAGGTTGTTGATAACTCTATCGACGAAGCCCTTGCCGGCCACTGCGACACAATTAAGGTTTTTATACTAAAAGATAACTCGATAAGGGTTGAAGATAATGGTCGCGGTATCCCGACCGCCATGCACACTAAAGAGAAAAAATCGGCTTTAGAGGTGGTAATGACCGTATTGCACGCCGGTGGTAAATTTGATAAGGATACCTATAAGGTATCCGGCGGTTTGCATGGTGTGGGTGTAAGTTGCGTTAACGCGCTATCTATTCACCTTACCGCTTTAGTTTACCGCGAAGGTAAAGTTTGGACACAGGAATACTCAGAAGGTAAACCTTTGTTCGAGGTTAAAACTATTGGCGAAACAGACAAAAGGGGCACTACCATCATATTTAAACCGGATGCTACCATATTCACACTCACAACCGAGTATAAATACGATACACTTGCCGGCCGCCTGCGCGAACTTTCATTCTTAAATAAAGGTATCCGCCTTAGCTTAACCGATGAGCGCATCCCTAACGAGGATGGATCGTACCCAACCGAGGAGTTTTACTCTGAAGGAGGGTTACGCGAGTTTGTTAAGTTTTTAGATGGCACCCGTACTTCTATCATTCCGGATCCCATCTATTTGGATGGTGTAAAGAATGGTATCCCTGTTGAACTTGCCTTTCAATATAATGATACTTACTCCGAGAATGTATTCTCGTACGTAAATAACATCAATACCATTGAGGGTGGTACACACGTAGCGGGTTTCCGCCGTGGATTGACCCGTACCCTGAAAGCGTATGCCGATAAATCGGGACTGTTGAAAAACATGAAGATGGAAATTACCGGTGATGACTTCCGCGAGGGATTAACCGCTGTAATTTCTGTTAAAGTGCAGGAGCCGCAGTTTGAAGGCCAAACCAAAACCAAATTGGGTAACAACGAGGTGATGGGCGCCGTTGATATGGCAGTAGGCGAAATATTGGGCAACTTCCTGGAAGAAAACCCCAAAGAAGCCAAGCTAATTGTAAACAAAGTAATACTTGCCGCTACCGCCCGTGCCGCTGCCCGTAAAGCACGCGAACTGGTACAACGCAAGAGTGTAATGACCGGATCTGGCCTGCCGGGTAAATTATCTGATTGTGCCAATAACGATCCGTCACTGTGTGAGCTATACCTGGTAGAGGGTGACTCGGCGGGTGGTACCGCCAAACAGGGCCGCGACCGCGAATACCAGGCAATTTTACCTTTACGTGGTAAAATCCTGAACGTGGAGAAGGCCATGGAGCACAAAATTTACGAGAACGAAGAGATCAAGAACATGTTTACCGGCCTTGGCGTAAGCCGCGGTACACCCGATGATGATAAAGCTTTAAATATCACTAAACTACGTTACCACAAAATCATCATCATGACGGATGCCGACGTGGATGGATCGCACATTACAACGTTGATCCTTACGTTCTTCTTCCGTTATATGAAGGAATTGGTTGAAGCTGGCTATGTTTATATTGCATCGCCACCATTGTACCAAGTAAAAAAAGGTAAAGAATTTGAATACTGTTGGAATGATGTACAGCGCGACGCCGCTATACAACGCCTTAAAGGCGCCGGTAAAGAAGATAGCGTACACGTACAACGTTACAAAGGTTTGGGCGAGATGAACGATATCCAGCTTTGGGATACCACCATGAACCCGGCCACCCGTACCCTTAAACGTGCTACCATCGAAAACGCCGCCGAATGCGATCATACCTTCAGCATGCTGATGGGCGATGAGGTTGCTCCACGCCGCGAGTTTATTGAGCGCAATGCTAAATACGCTAAGATAGATACATAGGATTGATGTGCAGATGTGCAGATTTCAGATGTGCAGATGCTATTTAAAGTTAATATTCAGCCTCGCTTTTAAGCGGGGCTTTTTTAGTTTTATAACCCGCTTGCCGTAGTCAATTACGGCCCTGTATTTCATCAAAATATCGCCGCCTAAAACACCCAATACCTGGGGATGCCCCATCTGGCCATAGGCTATGTTGATGGTGGACAAATCCAATACGGCAACTTCAAATTCATCAACCAATAAACCGCCTATCTGCATGCCGCTGATTAGCGCCGTGAATGATTGCATGGTATTGGTCCCTAAGCCTGTTGATAACCTGTCGCTCTCCAGTATGGAAGTTGCCTCACTCGCCCCGGCCAGCATGCTTTGGTCAAAAGCGGTTTTTGATGCACCGGTGTCTAACACCATAATAAATGCTTTGCCAAACAGGATCACCTCAATTAGCGGATGGTAGCCATCGTCATGCAGGTCGATGATCTGGAGTGGAATAGATGTCATTTTAGATGTGCAGATTACAGATGTGCAAATATGCAGATTATAATTATTGATAACTGAATTGGTGGGTGTTCAGGCAGGGAAATTGCTTTTAAACTTTTTCAGCTACAAACGGTTAACCTTTACCAGATAATACACTTTTAAGCTGCCTCGTAGAGGCTACCTGTTTGTAGAAACAAATAATTTAACCATTTTTTGCTCCTTAGGAGCTACCTTTCTCCAGCATTAACTTTTAAAAGCGATCCCTGAGTTTTCAAGTATGTTTAACTCGCTAATTCAGCAAATCGATAACTCAATAACTAAAAAGGATATCCTATTGCCAGGTTAAATACGCTCCTGTGCCAGTCAAGATTCCACTGGGGTTCGCCGGGGCGAACGTAGGGGGTACGAAGCGGCACGCCCAAGTCTGTCCGCAATACCAGTACCGTAATATCAAAGCGCAACCCAAAGCCAACGTCGACCGCTATATCATTAATAAATTTTTTACTGAACACGCCACCAGGCTGGCCTCCGTTTGAATTAAGCAGCCAAATGTTACCGGCATCGGCAAATAATGCGCCGCGAACAATGCTAAACAGTTTTGGCCGGTATTCAATATTGGCTTCAAGCTTGATATCGCCAGATTCATCGGGCAGGAAATTATTCTGGGCCACAGTTGCCGTTGGATTAAAGTGCCCCGGACCAATTGATCTGGCCTGGAACCCCCGCAAGCTGTTAGGCCCGCCTATGAAAAACTGCTGACTATACGGTAACTGAGTGGAGTTACCGTAGGGCAACCCAACGCCCAAAATAACCCTGGAGGCTATAGTACTATTCGGCGCCGTTTTATGGAAATATCGTATCTCATTTTCCAATTTTACATATTGATTGAAAGTGGCGCCAAACAGCTTACGCACTTTACCCGCGGTTGTATCGGCACCGGTAACCAACCCGTATAAATTATTAGATAAGCTTACCTTGCCGTTATAGTACATGGTGTTGGTACGATAGTCGTCGGTAGTGTTGGTATACGTATAACTATAGCTTGGCCCCAATATCAGCTGCTTATCTATAACGTGTTTTAAAGCCGGGTTTGGTAACACTCCGGGATGCTTTACGCCGCTTAGGCTATCAAGGTATAGCTGGGATACACTCAAGGGATTTACAAATGTAAAATTCAACACATTCAACTCATGCGTTCGATGCTTGTTTTCTTTCCAGTTGTAGCCAAATGTGGCATTATATGAGTTTAGGTTGTAAAGCTTTTGCCGGTTAACAATAGTATAGCCCAACGTTAAATTGGTATGCGGTATATAAGCATTATCGGCCCTGGGCTCAATTGGGCTTATAAACCGTGGCCACGATAAAGTGGTTTGAATACCAAACTGGTACACATTAAAACCGTTGTTGCCCCCTCCTACCTGTACATCAGAGCTACCAAAAAGCGTAACACCTAATGCTTCTCCGCCTTTAAAGGCGTTCCGGTGTTTCCAGCTCAGGTTTACCTGCGTGCCGGTATAATTGGCCGATGTAGTACGGCCCAAAATCTCAAATTGTAATGATTTACGCTTGTATGGCGTTAAAAAATAATACACATCCAGCTTAGGCGAATCGGGTGTAACATCCTCGAACCTGTTTTTTACAAATTTATAAGGCCCGAGGTTTACAAACCTGTTCAGCGAATTATTATGAACCGTCCGGCTGTAAACATCATTAGGATGCAGCAATACCGTATTGGCAAATGCAAAGCTGCTGATGGTTTTTCGTCTTTCCACTATGTTATACCAGCGGTAATGCTTCGCTTTGTCGAGCATCAGCGAGGTGTCTGTTAACGAATAATTGGGATACACATAAATATTCCGGATAGTGTAAACTTCCTTGGCCCGTTCAACGGTGCTGTTTTTTATTTTAACAAACAGGTCAACCTGGTGATTAGCAACAGTACTATCATACTGCACAATAATATCGTCGGGCGAAAAAAAGAAAAAGCCCTCCTCTTTTAATTTCGCGTCAATTCGCAGGCGCTCATTTTTAATTACATCAAGATTAAACTTATCGCCCGGTTTCAATAACGTTTTGGCGGCCGTGCCTACAATGGCAGTATCAGCATCTTCGACCCCGCCGGGAAAAGCTACTTTCCTTATTTTATAAGCTGGGCCTGCATGTACGGTATATACTGCTTTAGCTGTTTTACCCTTGCTAATGGTATCCCCATCAACCATCGCCTGAAAATAGCTGATATTTTGCATGCGGTTTTGAAGTATACTGGCATTTTTTTCAACATCTACCGCGCTTATTAACACCGGCGGCTCGCCAAATTTAGTGTTGAGCCAGTGTGCAAGCCCTTTTGTTTTTTTTGTTTTGGTGATGTTGTATATATATAGTTTTACCCTTAGCCCTAAAATAGAGCTGTTGGGATAAGGCCTTAATAATGATGTTAAATCGTTGGTTATCAAACTTTGCTCACTTTTTTTGATAGAATCCTTATCGGCTATTTTCACCTCGCTCCCTGTGTATAGTTTTTGACCTGGTGCCAGGTATTTTGTATTACTACAGGCGTTTAGTAAAACAGTTAATATCAATATATATCTTAAATGTTTGCTCATGGCGGCTTAGCTTGTAGGTGTATTTTGCGCTTTTTCTGCGGCTGCTTTATCGGCGGCCTCTTTGGCTTTTTCTTTTTCTTTTTGTTCCTGCCTGTATTTGCGGCGTAGTGCTTTTTCTTCCTCGGTACGCTTACGGAAGATCTCCCTGAACCGGTTATAATCTACGGTTAGCGTAAAACCCAAACCCGTTTCAATAACCTGGCCTTGTATCACAATAAACTCATCCTTGCGGTAGGCGCGTAATGCATACCGGCCATCCTTGCTCAATTTATAACCTACCGAAACATCGCCGGCAATATTGGTGGCTTTTTGCCCCTGCTGGGCACCTTCAAGGTTAAAATTGTTGCCTACGGTTACCGTGAGCCTGTCGTTCAGGAAACGTTTGGATAGGCCAACGTTTAAATCAGTACGGTTTGTTGCCGTGCCCGATGAATAATCCTCGCCCGATGTCAATCCAAAATTCAGATCGACGCCCGAGATCAGGTTCCCGGCCAATTTATTCAGCTGGTCAGATAACAAACTACTCACACTATTGCGGATGGCCCCTTCTACGCCACCACCGCCACCCTGGCTTTGCAGTGGGTTATCGCCAATAAAGTGGCCCAGCACCAGTACACCTAACACCTGCTTATTAAGCTCGTTAGGGTCCTGCCTAACCTGGGCAAGCCGCGTATTAACGTTGTTTACCACATCTGATGATACGGTGTAATTGCCTTCGGGCAAAACAATATCAAAGCTGATATCTGGTGTTAATAGTTGGTTTTTAAGGCTCAGGTTAACATTAAATGGCAGCTTCTGCTTATACATCACCGAATTATCATTTGCCGATAGCTGATTTTCTACCAGGTCTATCGGGGGCACGTTAGCTACATATACCGCGGTCAAATCAATGTTAGCGCTGGTGGGGTCGCCCGTCCATACAATGGTACTGCCTTTTTTAAACTGGAAGGTGCGCTTTACAGTAGCATAAGCCAGGTTATATGAGCCCGAATTAACTACATAAGTTCCCGTTAAATTTATTTTTCCGCTAGGATCAATACCGCCGTTTAAATTGGCTTCGCCCTTCAAATGCACTATATCGCCGTTACGTTCGTCAACCACGATAGTGAAAGCAGCATCCTTATCTATTTTTATATTGGCCGATACATCCAACCCTTTTACATCCGCTTTTTTGAGCGAATCCAACTGCCGGGCCAGCAGTATCGAGTCGAGTTTTGGCGCATTTCGATCGATAGCTTCAACCACACCTTCCCTGTCCTCAATAGCCGGATCGGTAGTTGGCAGCACAAAAGTCATGTCTGTTTTGGGGTTTACTGTTAGGGTGGCGTCAACCACAGGCTTTATGGTATTACCCCGGATGGTGATACGGCTATCAACGTAAAGCTTGCCGTAAAACAACTTATTATCTGCCTGGGTAGAGTTTACGGCCCTGAAGTTACTGGAGTTGATATCTAATCCAAATGCAAAATCTGTATAGTTTTTAGTGTACACACTGCCGGTAACAATGGCTTTGTTCCCGGTTGAATCAACCAGCGTAAAATCGTTAAAGCGTATTCCCTGGTCATTAAAAGTAATGCTCTCCTTAGGCATAGTAAAATAAGAGTTGAGCATGGCTACATTAAAACCCACTTTGTTAAAATTAACGTCGCCGCGGATAGACGGGGCTGTAGTTGTTCCCGATATTTTTAACTGACCACTAATATTACCGGATGAATTGCGTAAACTACCAAAAGTAAAACCTTCGATGCTTTTCATGTTTAAGGTTACAATGTTCAGGTTAAGATCAAACTTATTTTCGGGGTCTGTGTAATAAATACCATCCAGCTTAACCTGGTTCCCTTTGCCCGTAATATCCATATTGGCGGCGTAAGCATTGGCTGTTTGGTTATTTACCTTTAAGGCGATGTTTCCTACGGTATCCCCTTTAAAATTAAAGTCGTTGATGTTGATGGCCGCCGTAAATACCGGCGAGGCCTGGAAGTTACTAATCTCCGCATCGCCGTTAATAACGCCGCCTACCTGCAGGCTATCCTGTTTGGCCATTTTGGCAAGTCCCTCTATTTTAAAATTGCTGAACTTAACATCAATCGGGGCATTTGTTTCCTGCGTTTTGCTGTTGATGCTAAGCACCTGGTTATTATTGGCTACCGTAAAATTATTGGCTAATATTCCTTTTGGCCCGTATTGCAAAAAGTTATCGGCATTAACCGCCCAGGGCATATAATCCAGCAGCAGGCCATCCTGGTTAAAGCTAAACCGGTATTCATCCGGCAAGACGCCCAAAGTACCTGCTACACGAAAACGCTCCTTTTTTGCAGCATCCCTTACCTGTAAGTTTATGCCCAGCTTGTTGTTTTGGGCGCTGCCAGACAGGCTGGTATACAACAGATCAACCGATGAGCCAACTTTTACTTCATCTACAGATAGATTATAATTGAGCGCATTGTTGCCTGTATTTATTTTCAGGCTTCCCTTGTTAATGGTATTGGTACCGTAAACTACTTTTGGTATCGATCCGTTTACAATAAGTTCGCCACTTTCGCTGTTAAAGCTTCCTTTTAACAGTACCGGATCAAGTTGTTTTAAATCGGGCGCAAACTGGGTAAGCAAAGGTGTTTTAACCAGTTTAGCATCAAACACAAATTGCTGCGGCGAATATTTGGCGGCAACGGCAGGTTTAACTTTACCGGTTTTAACCGTTTTACCTTTTGCGTCCTTTTTGGTAACGGCCACCTGCTGCCCGCCTGCAATGGCGGTGTTAAAGTATTTATTGATCACATCCCGCACAGCATCGCCAACCTGCGTAAGTTTGTATTTGCCGGCCATGTGGGCACTCAATACAGGCGTTGTTAAGCGTAAGGTGCTGCTATCGGCATTAGCGGTAGATATTAGGCTTATTGTATCCAATTTTATGCGTTGGGTTCCGTTTACCACCAATAAATCGGTAGCCTCAACATCGGCGTTCAGGTAATCAGGATCGGCAGTTGGCACAGCAGCTACTACCTTACCATGAAAACGCATTTCGCCCGCAGTAAAATTAAGTTTTTTAAGGTTGATGCTGTCAACGGTTAAAGTTCCCGTTGCCGATGGATATTTTTTATTCAGGTTGGCTTTGGCATCCAGGCTAAAATCAATATTAGGGTCCTTCATTCGGGCTACAGCGGTGTAAGCTCCATTGTGCGAACTGCCTTTTAAAACCAGGTTTTTATAGGTATAACCTTTAACATAAGCGCTGGCCAGGTTACCATTAAATTTAATATTGGCCGTTTTAGGGTGAAGGCCATAACCATCTATATTAGCGGTTAACGTAATTTTACCTACGGTTTGCGGTTGTTTGGTGAGTGCGCCTACGTTTAGCCCGTTAACTTTAATATTGGCCTTATAACTTGCCTTTTGCTTGTTTTGTAAGTTTTTTACCGATGCAATAACATCTGCAGCGCCAAGGCTCGATCTCAACCCCAGTTTGGTATTAAAAGTGTACATCCCACCTTTAAAATTCCCCTTCAGGTTCATATTTTCGGGAATGGTTACGTTTTCCGGGATGCTGCCTGCGGGCGCCAGTTTGGCAATATCAGTACGGCTGGTGTTAAAATCATTTATGGTAACATCAAAATAGGCCTTGTTTATATCGGGCAGGCCTTTAAGCTTAGCCGATGCCTTAATGCGGGTATTGCTTAGGCCGGCAATATCCAGGCTGGGGATATCCAGGTTATTTACCTGACCCCTTACTTTGCCGTTTATTTTAAATACTGCGCCCGGCGACGATTTAAATGGTTCCATGGCAGCCATAGTTGGCATCAATAGTAACACATCTTTTAACCCCAGGCGGCTCCCGTCCAAATTGGCATTAATACCTAACGAGCCAATATTTTTACTGATAGCTGCAATAGAAGGATACCGCACCTGTACCGATTTTTGCAATGTGGTTTGCGGCGTTTGCAACAGCAGGTCGTTCATATAGGCGCTGGTAGGCCCATAAAAAAATGCTGTATGAAACTTATTGATCTTTAACCCGCTTTTTTCTGCAAAGGAAAAGCTGTTGATTTTCCCCGAAATAGTATCCGGGTTATAGGAAATATTTTCGGCATTGGCATTAAGGTCGCGGATGTCCATATGGGCATAATCCAGGCCCTTGGCTATAGTCTTTTGCGCGTTATTATCAAACTTAACGTTATTGTTGATCAAGCTGATCTTCCCTAAAGTAATCGCCCAGCGCGATGACTGCGGCGAGGCCACCAGCGTATCCAGTTTTTTGGCGGTTTTGATAATGGCTTTGGCTACAGTTTGGGGCTTGGCAAAAGTTAAAGCCGCTTTAGTATCATTCAGTTCGATGTTTTTGATGGCCACTTTTTGATGTTTGAGGTCCATCTTATCTACCTCAGCCAAAAGTTTATCAAAGTTGATATTGGCCGTCATTTCGCTGCTTTGGTAATCAACTTTTATTTTAGACAGATCTATCTGCCCCAGGTTCAAATCCAGGTTGAGGGGTTGTACCGCGGTATCTACCTTGGCCGCCTGCGCTATTGAGGACCCTGCCGGTGTTTGAATGATGCGTGCATTTACGCCCGACAAAGTAATTTTGGGTATGGTAAACTTCATTTTATCCATATCAAAATCCTTTATCCGGGTATCAAAGTGGCCGAGGAGGAATTTTACATCGTTGCCGGTTGTTAAATCCTTGTATTTTACATTGATCCTATCCAGGTTTACCTTATCTATAGAAAATTTCATGGTAGACGTTGTATCCTCAGGCTTAACTTCCTTTTTTTGTTCGCCTGCAAATGCCTTGATAATGTAATCGAAATTAAAAACGCTGTCGGCGCCCCGGTTTATGTTGGCGGTAATGCCCTGCAGGTTAATTTCACTAACCTCTACCTGGTTGTGCAACAGTTTCAGCATGCTGATATCAACCTTTAATTTTTCGCCGGCTATCAGGGTGTCTTTCTTCTGGTCTTCAAAGTATACATCTTCCAACACCAGCAGTTTGGGAAGGCCAAGGCTGATGTGGCCAATTTTAACTTTAGTGTGGATTTTGTTTTGTAAAAAAGTTACCGCTTTATTTTTAGCAAAATTTTGTACGGCAGGCACCTGTATCAAAATAACTACAAGGATAACCAGTAAAACTACACTCACCAGTATCCAAAGTATTGTTTTGAGGGCTATTCGTAGTATTTTTTTCAATTGTATTAATTTTTCAAAGGTGAAGATCGATGCGCTTAATATAGTCAAATAATGTGCTAAAGTAGCAGCCCGACCCCCTCTAAATCTCCCCCGGTAGGGGAGACTTTTAAATATTTTTTTTTCCTCTCCTTTGGAGAGGGCAGGGTGAGGCTCTTTTTTCAACACTCAACCCCGCGAACTTGTTTTTTAATAACTTTGTATTTCTACAGATTTTGTTGAAACGGATTTAATATGCCAGATTTTTCTCACTTACACGTTCATACCCAGTTCTCGTTACTTGATGGTGCCGCCGACATCTCTAAATTATACAAAAAGGCCGCAGCTGATGGGATGAAAGCCCTGGCCATTACCGATCATGGAAACATGTTTGGTGTATTTAAGTTTGTGGCCGAAGCTGGTAAACACAATGTAAAACCCATTGTTGGCTGCGAGTTTTACGTGGTAGAAGACAGGCATAAAAAAACCTTTACAAAGGAAAAGAAAGACATTCGCCGCCACCAGCTGATGCTGGCCAAAAATCCCGAAGGTTACAAAAACCTGGTTAAGCTATGTTCATACGGCTACATGGAAGGCCTGTACAGCAAATGGCCCCGTATTGATAAAGAGCTGATTTTAAAGCACCACAAAGGCATTATTGCTACAACCTGCTGCATTGGGGCATCGGTACCCCAGGCCATATTAAGGGATACCCCCGAAGCGGCCGAAGCCGAGTTTAAATGGTGGCTTGATTTGTTTGGCGAAGATTTTTACATCGAACTGCAGCGCCACGATATTCCCGACCAAAATACGGTGAACAAAGTATTGCTGGAGTACGCCAAAAAGTATAATGTGAAAGTAATTTGCTCCAATGATTCACATTATGTAGATCAGCAGGACTCCAACGCTCATGATATTTTGCTTTGCGTAAACACCGGTGATATGCAAAGCACCCCTATAGCTACCGACGAGGAAGGCGGCCGTGGCTATCGTTTTGGTTTCCCTAATGATCAGTTTTATTTTAAAACCCAGCAGGAAATGAGCCACCTGTTTAACGACCTGCCCGAATCATTGGATAACACCAACGAGATTGTGGACAAGGTAGAGGTGCTGAAGCTGAAGCGGGATATCCTGTTACCTAATTACGTAATACCAGACGAATTTAAAATTCACAATACCGGCGATGCCGATACGCTGAACCAATGGGAATACCTGAAGCACCTTACCTTTATGGGCGCCAAGGAACGTTACATTGATATATCGCCCGAAACTGAGGAGCGTATCAATTTTGAGCTGTTCACCATCAGAACGATGGGCTTTGCAGGCTACTTTTTAATTGTGGCCGACTTTATAAAGGCCGGGCGCGATATGGGCGTATTTATTGGCCCTGGCCGTGGTTCGGCGGCAGGATCAGTCGTGGCTTATTGTACCGGGATAACCAATATCGACCCGATGAAGTACAACCTCCTGTTTGAGAGGTTCCTGAACCCCGACCGTAAATCGATGCCCGATATTGATACGGATTTTGACGATGCCGGCCGCCAAAAAGTTATTGATTACGTGGTAGATAAGTATGGTAAAAACCAGGTAGCACAAATTATCACCTATGGATCGATGGCTGCCCGTACCAGTATCCAGGATGTGGGCCGCGTATTGGATATGCCCCTATCCGAAATGAACTTAATTAAAAAGCTGGTACCTGATACCCTGGGCATTACCCTTAAAGATGCCATTGAACAGGTACCCGAGCTTAAAGAAATATTAAATGGCAACGACCTGCGCAGCCAGGTACTGCGCGAAGCTGCCAAGCTGGAAGGCTCGGTACGTAATACCGGCGTACACGCGGCGGGCATCATCATTGCCCCTTATGATTTAACTGATATTGTTCCGGTAGCCGTTGCAAAAGACTCTGATTTGCTGGTTACCCAATATGATGGCCGTGTAATTGAAGATGCCGGTGTAATTAAGATGGACTTTTTGGGCCTTAAAACCCTTACCATTATTAAGGACGCACTGCGGATGATCAGGCAAAACCATGGTGTACACATCGATATTGATTACATCCCGCTTGATGATTTGCAAACTTATGAGCTTTACCAGCGCGGCGACACCAATGGTACTTTCCAATTTGAAAGTGACGGCATGCAAATGTACCTGCGCGAGCTTAAGCCCGATAAGTTTGAGGATTTAATTGCCATGAACGCCCTATATCGCCCAGGACCAATTGAGTATATACCCAACTTTATTGCCCGTAAACACGGCAGGGAGCCTATTGTGTTCGATTTGCCCGACATGGAGGAATACCTGGGCGAAACCTATGGTATTACCGTATACCAGGAGCAGGTGATGCTTTTATCGCAAAAACTGGCAGGCTTTAGTAAAGGCGATGCCGACGTTTTGCGTAAGGCGATGGGTAAAAAGCAAATTGAGATACTCAATAAGATGGAAGCCCAGTTTATGGATGGCGCCATAGCCAAAGGCCACCCCAAAGATAAACTGACCAAAATATGGACCGACTGGAAGGCTTTTGCGCAGTACGCTTTCAATAAATCGCACTCTACCTGTTACGCCTTTGTGGCCTACCAAACGGCTTATTTAAAGGCGCACTATCCATCTGAGTACATGGCAGCGGTTTTAAACAACCAGAACAACATGGAAAAGATTACCTTTTTTATGGAGGAGTGCCGCAGGATGGGTGTAGAGGTTTTAGGCCCGGATATCAATGAGTCTGACATGGCATTTGCGGTAAACAAAAAAGGCCAGGTACGTTTTGGATTAACCGGCGTAAAAGGTGTAGGCGATAAAGCGGTGGAGAGTATTATTGATGAACGTGTTGCCAACGGTGCTTACACTTCTGTGTATGATTTTGCACGCCGGTCAAACACCCGCAGTGTAAACCGCAAATCATACGAGAACCTGGTTTACGGTGGTGCCTTTGATGAATTTGGCTATAACCGCGCCCAGTTTTTTGCTAAAACAGATGTTGGTGTATTAACAGGTATTGAACGCCTTACCAAATACGCCAATGATTACCAGAATGTACAAAGCAGCTCGCAATCGTCATTATTCGGCGGTTCGGTAGCATCGTATGTGCCTGAACCAGCCATGCCCGAGGCTGAAGAATGGCCGTTGATAGAGAAACTGAAATATGAAAAAACAGTGATCGGCATTTACCTTACCGGCCACCCGCTGGATAACTATAAGGTAGAACTTGACCGCTTTTGCAACAGCACCATCAGCGATTTGAAACTGATGCAAAAAGCACGATCGGGAGAAGGTGGCGAAGAGATCATGGGCGCCTTTAACGAATTACGTAAACGCGGCGAGATCCGCATAGGCGGCCTGGTGGGCAATGTTCAGCATAAAATAACTAAAACCGGTAAGCCCTTTGGCACTTTCGTGTTGGAGGACTACAATGAATCGTACGAGTTTGCGTTGTTTGGCGATGATTATGTAAAGTTCCGCAACATGATGATGGACGGTTATTTTTTACACATCAAAGGCACTATCGAAGAAAAATTCAGGCAAAAGGACAACTGGGACCTGCGCATCCTTGTGATGGATTTACTGTCTGAAATGCGCGACAAGCTCACCAAATCGTTAACAGTTTGTATCGACGTGAGCATGCTTAGCAGCAAATTACTGGACGATATACAACACATCATCGACGAAAACAACCAGAAATACCCGGTAAAAAACTGCAAGCTGCGCTTCAAGATTAATAACCGCGAAGAAGCCATGCACGTGGAGCTATCATCCAAAAACTTTAAAGTAAACCCCAGCGATGATTTGATTGAGGGCATATTTAATATTACGAATACGCAGCCTTTGTTGGGGTAGAATGATAGATTTTAAATGTTGGAATGGCCCAGGCCCAGGGACCGAAAATATTAAGAAGTCTCCAGCCTATTCTCATTCTGTTTTTTAAACCGATATACGATGTAGCTAATTACCGCGATTAACGGCGCCGTAATAACCTGCAAGAAAAAACTACCACACAGAACTGCAAACTGCGGCATACCGCACCTAACTCCAGTGGGAGAAGAGGGAAGTTCAACAGTATTCATAGCAACAAAGGAAAAAACAACACCTATAAAAAATGCCAGGAACATGATGCCACCAATAGGCACACCTATATGGCCTGTTATCCTTAATATTGACGCTATGATCTGCAACGTTGGCGCTGCTATTAACAGTATGATGATAATCATAACGTTATAGTAGCTTCAGTTTTATGAGCACTGGCGTATCTTAAATAACTTACAATGGCAATTATAGGTGTCGTAATAAAAAATTGAAGGAATCCCAAACCTAAAAAGCCGGTACAACCAACGGCACATTTTATATTTGGAGGCAGCCCCCACATTGAAATGATAAACGCGAAAAATGATAATATAACAACCAGCGCGAAGGACATTAATGTAATGGCATACAGCGGCAGCTTAACTTTATCTTTTATCCTCATTCCAGATAGTTTAACCTGAAAGATGAGTGGCAAAAGAGTAAGAATCAGCGGGATAATAAAAACGAACATATGAGTAAAGGTTTATTACTTATTAATACCAAAAATTCATTAAAAGTAACCCTTGTTAAAAACTTACAGTCACGCCAGCGTTAAGTGGATAACTTATATCAATATAATTGTCACATTGTCAGGTATGGTTTGTGGCAAGCTATTTGAATAGTATATATTTGTACAACAAATTATTAAAAAATAGAAATCATGGCTTTAGAAATAACTGATGCAAACTTTGACGAACTTGTCCTTAAATCAGACAAACCCGTACTTATTGACTTTTGGGCTGAATGGTGCGGTCCGTGTAGGATGGTTGGTCCGGTAGTTGAAGATATTGCAAAAGAATACGAAGGCAGAGCTGTTGTTGGTAAAGTTGATGTCGACAACAACCCAGGTATATCTGTAAAATTCGGTATCCGTAATATTCCTGCTTTATTATTCTTTAAAAATGGCGAAATTGTGGATAAACAAATTGGTGCAGTTCCAAAATCAGTATTAACTGATAAATTAGCTAAGCAATTAGCTTAATCCGTACAGGCATAAATTAAGTTTATCAACAGCTTAATTCACCATATTTTACTTTAAAAAGCGTTGCTAATGTTGGCAACGCTTTTTTTATGCCCTATATTAGCCCTATGCCCAAATTAAACGACGATCAGCAAATACGGCAGTTGGCCAACCTTGAACTGTTGGCCCGCCAGGTAGTTGAAGGTTTTATAACCGGCCTGCACCAAAGCCCTTTCCATGGCTTTTCGGTTGAGTTTGCCGAGCACCGTTTATACAACAACGGCGAATCGGTAAAAAACATCGACTGGAAATTATTAGCCCGTACCGATAAGCTGTTTGTAAAACAATTTGAGGAGGAAACCAACTTGCGTTGTTACCTGCTGCTGGATACCTCATCATCCATGAACTTCCCCGAAAAAGAGACCAGCAAGCTGCAGTTTTCTATCTATGCCATTGCATCATTAATGCATTTGTTTAAAAAACAACGGGATGCATTTGGCCTGTGCCTTTTTTCGGACAAGGTAGATTGGCTGAGTTCGGCAAAATCAACTACAACACACCTGTTTCATTTATACGCCGAACTGGAGAAAGCTTATAATAATCCGAAAGCCAACACAGTTACCAATATAACACAGGTATTGCACCATGTTGCCAACGAGATTCATCAACGATCCATGGTCATTATTTTCAGCGATATGCTGGAGAATAGCCTTAATCCCGACAAAGTACAGGCCTTGTTTGCAGCTGTTCAGCACCTGAAATTTAGCAAACACGAAGTGATCATTTTTAACATCAGCGATAAGCACAAAGAACTCGATTTTAATTTTGATAACCGCCCGCACCATTTTATTGATATGGAAAGCGGTGCCGAAATAAAGGTACATCCTGGCAAAGTAAAGGATGCTTACAAAGCATCGTTAACCGAATATCGTCACCAACTTGAACTTAAATGCGCCCAATACCACATTGACCTTGTTGATGTTGATATTAATGAGGGCTACCACACCATGCTAAAAACCTACCTGGCCAGGAGGAATAAAATGGTATAAGTTATTGAACCGGGATAGGTGTATTAAATATCAGCGTTATTGATGTACCCTCGCCTTTTGTAGAATTTATCCTGATTTTAATGCCGTGAAAGGTGGTAATACTTTTAACTATGGCTAAGCCTAAACCATAGCTCTCTTTTTCATCGGTATCCAGCTTTTCAAAACGATTAAAGGCGTTTTCTATTTGCTTTTTTTCCATTCCTGCCCCGGTATCGGCAATAGTGATGGTATAAACATCGTCGTTAAGCTCGTCAGAAATGGTGATGCTACCGCCCGGATTGTTGTATTTTATCGAATTGTTGATAATGTTAAACAGCAGCGTATGCATAAGCGGCCGGTTGCCTTGTATGCTGTAAATATATTTGAGATTATTGATAAACGTCAGCCGCTTTTCGTCAATACGGTCTTCCAGTTCCTCCCGTATCTCCATAACTACGGCCGCAATCATTACCATATCCGCTTTATCATACTGGTTGTTTTCAACTTTGGATATCAGCAGCAAACTATTGATGATAGATTTAAGCCGGTTAAGTGTTTTTAGCGAAGCATGCATTTTGTTTTCGCTGCCCTCGCTTAACTCCTCGTGCAATAAAATATTCTCCAGTCTTGAACTGATGATGGATATCGGCGTAAGCAATTCATGCGATACATTGGCAATAAATTGTTTTTCGAGGATGAAAAGGTTCGAGATCTTTTTCATGAGCGAACTTATACTGTCGTCCAGCAGTTCAAAATCCTGTGTGGTGGTCTTTATTTTTTCATAATCAAAATTCATCGGATCGTTCACCTTAATCAATTTCCGGTCGATGATCTGGTAAAAAGGTGCCAGCAGGAATTTGGTAAACACAAGATCGCTTACCAGGGTTAAAACCAGCGCTATAATCAACACCACAATAGTGAACTTTTTGATAATGGATTTTAATTCTTCAACCGATTCAATAGCCACCCCCACTTCCAACATGTAGGCATGGTTGTTAAAATTAAACTGGTGTGATAGCACACGATAATCCTGCGTATTGTGGTCAATTTCGCGTTGCTGGGTGGTAAATTCTCCGTTGGGGGCTACATCGGGTTTATATTCTACCGGTTTAATTAAGATAAACTCCTCCTTAAGGATATTATAATCGGTATAAATTTTTTGAGTGCTTAAATATCCGCTGATTTCTTTGGACGACAGGCTTCTTAATATTTCCCGCTCGTCATTCTGCAGCCGCAATTCAATATGGTTATAAGAGATCTTCTCGATAGACAACAGGATGAGCAACCCTGTAAACAGGATGATAGCTACCTTGGTTAAAGTATTATACAGGGCCAGCTTTACCTGTAGTTTCATTGGCGGTTGTTTAAATATTGATGCGGTAACCTATACTGCGTACCGTTTCAAACCAATCAATAGGAATATATTGCGACAGCTTTTTGCGCAGATTTTTTACGTGTACGTCAACAAAATTCGAATCGCTGTTTATTTCGAGCACATCGCCCCAAACATGTTCGGTAAGATTAGTACGGGATATCACCCTGTTTTTATTGAGCACTAAATAGTTCAAAATTTCAAATTCCTTTTTGGTGAGGTTTATGCGGTCGTCGTTAAACATTACCGTGCGGTTTTGAATATTTATTTTAAGGCCTTTAATACTGATGTCGTTACTCTCCAGCCTGTGTTTGCGGCGGGTAATGGCGTGCATCCGGGCCAGCAGTTCACTTAACGAAAACGGTTTAGCCAGGTAATCATCGGCGCCCTGCTCCAGGCCGGATACCCGGTCGTCAACAGCGCCGCGGGCAGTTAGGATAATAACCGCATCCTCGCGTTTATCAAGCCCTTTCAGCATTTTTAACAGGTCGAAACCATCACCATCAGGCAAACCAAGATCAAGCAGGATAAAATCGTAATTATTAACAAAAATTTTTTCCTCGGCCGATTTTTTAGTCCGCGCATGTTCAACAGTAAACCCCTCGTGGCTTAAAAATTCATCAACTTCAAGGGCTAAGCCCTTTTCGTCTTCAACAATCAAAACATTCATAAGTGCGCAATTTAGTAAAATAGAATCAAGAGTTAAGAATCAGAATCAAGAGTCAAGAATCAAGAGCCAAGACAAAATTTATATTTGATTGGATTACATAAACCAATGCTGTCTTAACTCTTGAATTCTTGCTTCTTTTTTTAAAAAATATCAGAACCAAGAGTCAAGAACCAAGACAAAATTTATATTTGATTGAGTTACTTAAACCAATGCTGTCTTAACTCTTGATTCTTGACTCTTGATTCTATTTTAAAAAATAGCTAAATCAATTTCTGCTTAATAGTGTTACCAAATAAATACTACTATTGTATATATGAGACTTTCCATCGAACGAAAACCAATAAGAGTTAATCCAGATCCCAAACGTGTTATTGCCAGATTCTTTTTTAATGGGAACGATCGTGCAAAAGAAGTAATTGAACGGGTTATGCAAATAAGTGAGGAGGTAGCCTTTGGTATAGTATCCCCCTTGTTACAGGAATACTCCAAACGGCACCGTAACATAACCCGCGTTTTAAACAGGCATTGCAGCAAATTAAAGCCGCTTTTTTTAGAGCTGAATATTGATTACGACACGTTAACAATTAACCGCAAGCTGCTCATAGGCTCCTACTTTACGCATGAGTATTCCATAGAATCTGCTGCCTTTTTTAACCCTTCTATTGTTGAAGATCCGGACCAGAGCGAGTTGGAAGACGGGCAACGCAGGGTGATTATTAGTTTCAGGGCTGTGGGCGAAGGACATATTTCATCTATCACCTTTCGCCGGGGAATGATAGATAAATATAATAACATTACCATTTTGCCGGCCGGCAGCTATATTGACGAAGCTGAAATTGTGAGGAATGCGGTATACAATAAAAAGCTGTTTTTTGATAAGGCGGCCATTACCCAAATTAATATTGACGTTTTACACGAACTGGAATCCAAGCTCGACCATCATTTTGAGTATGCCAACCTGCGCCGCATTATTATCGATTCGCAAAAATTGCAGGAAAGCGATATGAAGAAGCTGGAATACGACAAGGTACTATGGCTGGCCGACTCCTACTACGAGATTGTTTTTTCGCTGGATACCGATATTTCCGACAGGGTAATATTCCCGATATCGGAGTACGAGCGTAAAGGCATTGAGGATGCACGTTTTGTACAGTTCAGAAACGATGATGATACTTCGGTTTACTATGCAACGTATACAGCGTATGATGGCGCGCTTATTATGCCCAAATTGCTGCAAACAACCGATTTTTATAGTTTTAAAATAATGCCCTTATACGGCGCGGGAGCCCAAAATAAAAACCTGGCTTTGTTTCCGCGTAAGGTGAATGGCAAGTTTGTAATGATTTCGCGTATTGATGGTTGTAATAATTACATCATGTATGCCGATAAAATCAATATATGGGAAAAGCCAATTATGCTGCAACAGCCGCGCTTTAGCTGGGAGTTTGTACAGATAGGTAACTGCGGATCGCCTATTGAAACCAAAGATGGCTGGCTGATGATAACCCACGGCGTAGGCCCTATGCGCCGCTATGTACTGGGCGCCAGCTTATTAAAACTTGACGACCCTGCCATTGAAATAGGCCGCCTGCGCGAGCCTTTGCTTATCCCTAACAGTGATGAACGTGAAGGCTACGTGCCCAATGTGCTATATTCCTGCGGGGCAATAATTCATAATGAAAAATTGATAATACCTTATGGTGTGTCCGATTCGTCGACCGCGTTTGCAGAAGTTTGCCTGCAGGAACTATTGAATAAATTGAAGGAAGATCAAAGCGAATAAGGCTGCTTTTGTTATCCGTTTAAATAATATTAATTTAACAGCTTAAATTTAAATAAAGTGCAATTAAGTGGTTATTATTAAACGGATTAACGGCCAATTGGCCAACAGGCTGCACTTTTTATCCTACTTTATTGCCAACAGCAAGGCATACAACTATTCGTTGCTTGTAGCCTGTTTCCCGGAGTATCATGACTTGTTTACGGCCGTTGGTGATCATGAACCCAGGGTAGCTTTTACAAGCCCTGGAATAAAGCAAAAAGCTTTAAACAAAATTTTAAATAAACTTCATGCGCTCACGCTAAAATTCGGGATAAAACTACCAGGCATTATCTTTCATTCCATCCCCGAAAACGACCTGAAACTTTCACAATACGATATCAACAGCCCCGAATTTGTAAAATTAGCGCAGCACCGGGTTGTAATACCTGAAGGTTGGGTTTACCGCGATTACGTTAATTTCAAAAAATATCTGCCTCAAATTAAAAAGCTGTTTTCGCCTAAACAGGAATTCAGGGATGCGATAAAACACGAAGTTGGCCTGGCTCGCGGCATGGGCGATATCCTGATTGGCGTCCACATCAGGCGTGGCGATTATAAAGATTTCAACGGCGGCAAATGGTTTTATAGTAATGAGGTATACATAAATAAAATGCAAGAAGCAGAACAGCTTTTCGCGGGGAAACAATGCGTGTTTATTATATGTTCACAGGAAAAACTTGACACTAACGAGTTTAGTGGTTTCAAAACAGTTATTGCCGAACGGCCGGCAATTGTCGATTTGTATTTACTGGCCGAATGCAACTATATTTTTGGCCCGCCAAGCACGTTTACGGGCTGGGCATCGTTATACAACACCGTACCTGCTTACTACATGGAGTCGGCCGGGAAAAAAATCACCATCGATTCGTTTAAGGAGTTTTTTGATTAATGATAAATCCTATCGCCAGGTTCTACTGATTTTTTTAAGGGTAAACTTTTCAAAAATCTCAATAGCAAATTCTTTGTGGTCGCCTTTTTCTGATTTACGAACGTAATTATTAAGACTTAAGAGTTTTAGCTGCGATGTATTACCGTTACCACTTATGTTCAGGTTGGCATACATCGTCTTTAAAACTATGGTATCTGCATCTTTTACCCGCTCATAATCAATAAGCATGGCCAAAGTATCTCTTTTGTTTTTAATCAGCGACGAACTGTAGTAGAAAATATTGCTCCTGCTGTCAAAGTCTATCCTGGCGGTATCTTTGTACAGTGCGCCATAACTAAGTTTATTATTGTCCCGGACATATTTGTTAACCTCATGAACGTAATCCAGTTGCAGGGCATTAATCCTGGAAACCAGTTCGCGCTTAGGAAAATCGAAAGTGTAAATTTTATTGATATCGTTAAACCTGGTATAAGTACCCGGAGGCATGGTTGTAGCAATAAAAGATATCAAACAACACACCATCAGCATATTTAAAATTACAGGTCTTACTTGATACGCCGCCGGTTTATTGAATCGATAAAATGATAGTGGCAGGCTAATCAGCGCTATATAATCGGTATAATCAACCGTGCGGTGAGCTCGGATGCCGGCGCCATTTAGTGCATTGATAACAGGCTGCATTAAAGGCGATTTCCAAACTATAAAAAACAGTAAGGTAAAAAAGTAAACCGGCCTAGCTTTTCGCGGAAATAAAGCACTCCATAAAAACGGGAAAGCAAACAAACCGGCAAAATCAGAAAGCTTACCTGTTAAGCCGTTATGAAATGTTTGTTTAAAATACCAATCGTTTGCAATTAGTAATAAAACCGCGGTTATAAATGCCGGGCTGCCTAATTTATGCTTTGCCATTGCTGCAGGTTAATTAACAGCAAGTTACAGAATAATTAATTCAGGGCCGGCCAAACTTAGTTTTAAAAACTTAAGTTTATCTGAACTAACGCCAGGGCATTTTATAAAATGTTTGTTGAAGCTGTATAAATTGTCCCATAAATCCGCTTGTATGTCATTTTATTGGCTTGCTATAAACGACAAACCGTCCTAAATAATAAGCGAATTATTTGGCGTCCCATCCCTGTTTTCCTGTAGTTCATATGCAAAAATGGCCGCTGCAATTTAATACGGCAGGTTATTAAACTTTTTCGAAAAAAAAGCTGTTTGGCATATCCATTGATATAAATAATTTAGTATATTTAATTGGTATATTGAACGTTACAAATTATTATATGATAAAAAACTTATAAAGCCATGGACCATTTCAGAGAAATAAAAAACAGCTTAACCTGGCACAATGAGGGCAAATTTGAAGTTGAGCTGATTAATGGTATTATTACCAAACTTAATTTTTGTGAGCCGGGCAAAGGCCCCGAAGATGTAGGCAAGTGCCTTACCTCAACCAACTATAAATATTTGCAGTCGGTTTATTCATGCCTCGGCGATCTGTTCAATTTTATTGAGGAAGAAAACAAAAAATTAGGTTACAGCTATGCCCGTGCAAGCGAGGTTTTGCCACATCAGCAGGAAGAAATCACAGAAAACACCTATCCGCTGCTTGGCGAAACTAAAATAAGGCCGTTAAATGATTACGTTAATCAGCCGGAATCAGGCAATTCTTCCCAGGAAAACCAACTGATAAGGGATGCCGGTTGATAGCTGCAGGCAAAAAATTACCCTCTTTTTGGTATTGTGTGGCACTCAAAGTACCGCGATGCTTCCGCTTTGTGTTTTTACTTCATTATCCACCCAATATCTTCTCATACAGTTTTAAATAATCGGCAACCATCTTGTCGCTTGAAAACCGGGCGCTTGCCCAATTACGGCAATCAACTCTTTTAATTTCACCCAGCCGGGTTACAGCCTCAAGCGCTTCGTCAACCGTATCAACCAAAAAGCCTGTTTCGGCATCTTTAATCAGTTCCGGCATCGATCCTTTGTTAAAGGCTATAACGGGCGTTCCGCAAAGCATCGCTTCGGCTACACTCATACCAAAGGGTTCATTAAAGTTAATAGGGTGCAACAGGGCCGCAGCATTGCCTAACAAATCTCTCCGTTTATCCGGCCCGGCATGGCCAATATATTGTATCTGGTCGGATAAAAAAGGCTCAACTTTTTCGCGCCAGTAATTCCCGTCCTGAATGATCCCGGCAATTAATAACTTGCGTTTACTTTTTCGGGCTATTTCGATAGCTTCAGCAGTTCCTTTATCAGGGTGAATACGACCAAAGTATAGCAAATAATCTTCGGGCTGTTCGTAAAACTTAAAATCGCGGGTATCCAAACCATTATAAACAGTAGCCAGGTAATTCAGCGCGGGGCTGCGGTCTGAATTACTGATAGAAACATAGTGCCCTATATCATTATACTTTTTATAAACAGGAATAATTTTCGGCGACGAAAAACCGTGTATCGTAGTAATAACAGGTGTTTTTATCAACCTGGAATAAGTAAGCGGCAAAAAATCAAAATTGTTATGGATAATATCAAACCCACCTGCCTTCTCCATGAGGTTGCTAATGTGCAGGCACTCCAAAACTTTGGCATCCTGGCTTCGGTCTTCCTCGTAGCCTGTATCACAAATTGCATCCAGTTTACCGGCAGTTACCGAATCGCCCGTGGCAAACAGTGTCACCTCAATGCCCAGTTTTACCAGGCCTTCGGCTATGTTTGATGCAATTTGTTCCCAGGGGCCGTAATGCCTGGGCGGTGTGCGCCAGGCTACGGGGGCTAAAACGGCTACCCTCATTTAACAAACCTCCAGTTTCTGCCCGTATTTGTTGTATTCGTATTCCAGCTCAAACGCTTTCAATACCGTCAAATGCGATATCAGGTAAGCCAGCGTACTTTCGGCGCCCTGGTTACGGTTAATGCCGCCAGGCAGCAAACCATCGCAACAGCCCTTGGTTTCGTGGTCATAAAGCGGGGCACGCAAAGTGTTTTCGCCCAGGAACCATTTGTAGCACAGGAACATTTTCTCCACATATTGCGGCACCCTGAAAATCTGGTAAGCTTGGAAATGCATCAGCACCATAGCCATAGTTTCAATAGCCTGCTGATCAAACGTTGGGAACGTACCCCCGCGGTGATACCAGCCATCATTACCAACAGGGCTTAAATAACCATTTGATAAGGTTAATTTATCCAAAAAAGCCATCGAGGCCAATGCAATCCTTTTGGCATTCTCGTTCCCGGTTATCTCGCAAGAGTGTAACAAGGCCAGCGGAAGTATAGCGTTATCGTAGGTCATTTTATCTTCAAACCATTGCCAATCATCAGCCTGTGTATTTTCAAAAGCATCAATAAGCGGCCTGGTCAAATCGTTCAGAATTTTAATCATACCATCATCTGTGGGGATGGCCCGCAGGTAAAGGCTAATCCCAATTATGGTATTCGCTATGCCCCTTAAATGTTTTAATGCAGCAAAGTGGGGTACCGATTTATGAAATATCTCCAGAGCAAATTCCCTATACGAATTATTGGCAGCACAACCTATCAAATGCCCTAACGACCAAATGGTACGGCCAAATGAATCTTCAGAACCAACCTCGTCCAGGTAACGCCTGTCAAAACTCAAAAAATTACGGAAGTTACCATCATCAGTTTGCATATAGTGAATATAACTCAGGTAGATAGGCAGCAGCTCAAAAGCCTCTTTGCTTCCGCTGCGCTGGTAAGCCATCAAGGCCATAATCAACGCGCGGGCATTATCATCAAGGCAATACCCCTCTTTTAAATTAGGGATGCCATATTTGGCATGCTGTACAATACCCGTATCATCAGTTAGCCGCAAAACGTGTGTAAGGCTGAATTTTGGCAATATCTCGGGGTCAACAATGCTGTTTTTTAATATTTTATCACTAAAATCAAACCGTGAAATAGCCTCCTTGGCAGCTTTTATAAATTCGGCCCCAACTACCGGCCAGCGCAGGTGAAGGCCATATTGATAGGTGTTCTCTTTCAATTCCTTTAATACCCTGTCCTGGTCAAGCAGTTCAATTACAGTATCGGCAAGTGCATCTGAATTTTTAAAATCGAAAAGCCTGCCGCGTCCGTCAGCCAAAAGTTCGGTGGCGTGCCAGTATGGCGTAGATACTATTGCTGCGCCGGCACCAACAGCGTAGGATAAGGTACCACTGGTAATTTGTGCCTCGTTCAGGTATGGAGTTACATAAATATCGCAGGCGGTAAGGTAATCTACCAGTTCCTCTTCAGA
This sequence comes from Mucilaginibacter sp. P2_A5, assembly GCF_056404995.1. NCBI lineage: Bacteria > Pseudomonadati > Bacteroidota > Sphingobacteriia > Sphingobacteriales > Sphingobacteriaceae > Mucilaginibacter > Mucilaginibacter sp. P2_A5. The sequence continues at coordinate 73,597 of NZ_JBFUCY010000008.1, read as the reverse complement.
AACAAATTTGTTAATGAAGGCCAGGTTTTTGGATACGTCAAGCTGCACTGCCAATGATTTCAGATGGTCGCGATATTCCTCGCCCGAGTTTTTAATAACGCCGGGGTGGGTGTTACCTAATATCACGTACATAACATCGGGATGCTTTTCAACAATTTTAGGCAAGGCCCTCACCACGGTTTCCAGGCCCTTGTTTCGGCTTATTAATCCGAAGGTGAGCATCACCCGGTGATTTTTAAACGAACTGAGTGTTTTAACAGGGTTTTCTTCAGAAGCCTCTACATCGGGCACGCCATGTTCTATTATCTGGATTTTATCCGCAGGGATCTCATAAATAGTAGTTAAAAATTCCACTGCACGCTGGCTCATCACAACAATTTTTGATGACTGCTCGGCAATCTCACGGATGATGATACGCTGCACGTAACTGGGATCTTTTAATATGGTGTGCAATATTGATATCAGCGGTTTCTCCAGCCTGTTTATCAATGGTAGTATGTAAATACCGCTCTCGCCGCCATAAATACCAAATTCATGCTCCATAATACAAACATCTGCGGCGCTGGTATTAATGTAATTAGCCGCCCGGATATAATCTTTTTGATGGTTTTGGCGGATAACATACTTTACTTCATCCGGGTATTCGTATTCATGCAGGTCTTCAGAATCATTAAGCGCTACAACAAAGCCGCCTTGCAATAATGATTTCCTGTCGGGATAATTGGCGCTGATAGCGCGCATTAAATTGTAATTGAATGTGGCTAAGCCGCACTCGCGGGGAGGATAGGTTGATATATAAGCGATTTTCATAATTCGATAGAAATATTAAAACCCGTAGTTATAAGCAAACAGCAATATAGTGGCACTTGTTTAGTTCAATGACTACAAAAAAGTGCATTTGCTTGCTGATTTTTCAGAATAGAGGCCATTGTGGCACATTTTTCTACGGCTATATGATAATTGCATAAACCATACCAGCTTAACTAAAAATAAATATTATGAGATATTATTTAATATAGATGGCGTAAAAGTTACATAGCAGTACCGGCAAACCCGGTTATTAAGCTGAATCCGGACACTACCTCTGAAGGATTTTCTTAAATTAGAGGGGTATAGAAACCGATGGCTTCGATGATTACCGCGCAGGCCTTTTCTATCTCGTGAGGCTGGATAATAAGCGGCGGCGCCAGGCGCATGGAGTTGCTGCAATGTAAAAACCAATCGGTTATTACACCATTTTCAATACAGCGGTCTATTATTTTTTTATTCAGGTCGAAGTTTTCCAGTTCAACGGCCAGCATCAGGCCTTTGCCTCGCACCGCTTTAATAGCTGGGTGCACCAGTAGCTTCCGAAACAGGGCCTCTTTTTGGACTACGCCAGGTACAAGGTCATCATTAATCAGTACCTCCAATGCAGCCAGGCCCGCAGCGCAGCATACCGGGTGGCCGCCAAACGTGGTTATATGGCCAAGTATAGGGTTATCCTTTAACGCATCCATGATTTGGGTTGATGCGATAAATGCGCCTATCGGCATTCCGCCGCCCAGTGCCTTGGCCAGCAACAAAATATCCGGTACTATGCCAAAGTGCTCAAAAGCAAACAACTTACCCGTACGGCCAAATGCCGCCTGAATTTCGTCCAAAATCAATAACGCACCTGTTTCATCGCAGCGCTTGCGCAAGGTCTGCATATAGGCGATGTCAGGTACACGGATACCAGCCTCGCCCTGCACGGTTTCTATAATCACACAAGCGGTTTGTTCAGTTATCAATTGCAGGTCATCTGCATGGTTAAAATTGATGAAAGCCACACCCGGCAATAAGGGGCGATAGGCTTGCTTAAACTCCTCGTTACCCATTACGCTTAACGCGCCGTGCGTACTGCCGTGGTACGAGTTGTTGCAGGCGATGATCTGTTGCCTGCCGCTAAAACGTTTAGCTAATTTCAACGCGCCCTCCACCGCCTCGGCACCCGAATTGGTAAAATAAACTGATTGCAAATTGTCCGGTAACAACGATACCAGTTTCTGTGCAAACATTACCTGCGGTGTTTGCACAAACTCGCCGTACACCATCAGGTGCATATATTTATCAACCTGCTGTTTAATAGCTTCCTTCACATAAGGGTTGCCATGCCCAAGGCTGCTTACCCCAATGCCCGATATCAGATCGATAAAAGCCTGCCCGGACGAGTCGTACATATAAATCCCCTCGGCGCGTTCAAATTCCAGCAATAAAGGAAAGTTGGTAGTTTGCGCATTATTAGCCAAAAAAAGCTGACGGAGAGTGGGCATGAGAAAGTTGTATGTTATGAGTTGTAAGTTGTATGTATGGCAACAGCGCAAAGATAATGTTAATGCCGCTAAATGATCGTTTTTGAAAATCAGAAAATAAGCATTCCTGGTAGCCATGGGTTTAAAGTCTGGAGCGTTCGAAAGCAACAGAAAAGAGCAGGGAAGATGCCGGCTATCTCAAATCCAGAGTTTTCGACATTTTTTTGTTTCTTGGCTCTCCAATTTTTGATTTCCCCCCTGCTGTTGCGATTTTGTTGCGATTTTTTAAATATGGCAATTCTTAATTTATTGATTATTAGACAATTGACATTTTTACCTGTTTCACCTGTTGCGCAACACAACACTCTTGATTTTTTATAAAATGCAAAAGATTATTGCACTGCAGGTTTGAAATCCATCACTGTAATAAACCTGCTGCTACAAGTAACTAACGGCTTTTAACGTTTAAAATTTAGAGTTTAGATTTTAGCATTACCTTTGCAGTTCATTCGGCATTTAAAACTTATAGCTTGATATTTTAAAAATTAGAATTTAGGTTTTAGAGTTTAGGATTTTAAAGAACTATGAAAGATCACCTGCGGCATCCTGTATTTTCTGTTATATCAAAACTTGCCGCGCAGCATAACCTACAGGTATATGCCATTGGTGGCTTTGTGCGCGATATTTTTCTGGATCGCCCGTCAAAAGATATCGACATTGTAATTATTGGTAACGGGATTGAATTTGCCGAGGCCGTAGGCGCTAAGCTGAAGGTGAAAGTTGCTGTTTATAAAAACTTTGGCACTGCATCACTCAAATACCAGGACCTGGAGGTTGAGTTTGTGGGCGCCCGCAGAGAATCGTACCGCCGAGATTCGCGCAAGCCTATTGTTGAAAATGGTACGCTGGAAGACGATCAAAAACGCCGCGACCTTACCATTAACGCGTTGGCCATATCTCTTAACCCGGAATCATTTGGCGAGTTGCTTGATCCTTTTGGCGGCATTACCGATCTGCAAAAAAAACTGATCCGCACACCGTTAAATCCGGTGGAAACTTTCTCTGACGACCCATTGCGTATGATGCGTGCCATCAGGTTTGCGTCACAGCTTAATTTCAGGATAGATGATGAAGCGCTTACCGCTATAAAAAATAATGTAGAAAGAATCAGCATTATATCGCAGGAGCGTATTACCGACGAACTGAATAAGATCATCTTATCAAAAGTTCCTTCCATTGGGTTTAATTATTTGTTTGATACCGGCTTGCTGCATAAAATATTCCCACTGATGGCAGGGCTTTACGGGGTTGATTATATCGACGGCAAAGGCCACAAGGATAATTTTTACCATACCCTGCAGGTGCTGGATAACATTTGCGAAACCACCGACGACCTTTGGTTGCGCTGGGCGGCTATTTTACATGATATTGCCAAACCTGCCACCAAACGCTTTGAAGTCGGCCACGGCTGGACATTTCATGGTCATGAAGACCGCGGCGCGCGTATGGTGCCTAAAATATTTGCCCAGCTAAAGCTGCCGCTTAACGAAAAAATGAAGCAGGTGCAAAAACTGGTACAGCTGCATTTAAGGCCCATCGTACTCTCGCAATCTATCGTGACAGATTCGGCGGTGCGGCGCTTGCTTTTCGAGGCGGGGGATGACATTGAGGGCCTGATGTTGTTGTGTAAAGCAGACATCACCACAAAAAACGAATACAAGGTTAAAAAATACCGTAACAATTTTGAGCTTGTTCAACAAAAATTAAAAGATGTTGAAGAGCGCGATAGCATCAGAAACTGGCAGCCGCCGGTTACCGGGCTGGATATTATGGAGCTTTTTGGTATAAAAGAAGGCCGCGAGGTAGGAATTATCAAAAATCAGATCCGCGAAGCCATACTGGAAGGCGAAATTCCGAACGAACGGGAAGCTGCCATCAACTACACAATTGCCAAAGGTTTAGAAATTGGCTTAAAAGTTGTGGCAAGCTGAAATTGAATTAAAACACTATTTTTGTCCCCATTAAAAATTTACTAACAAAATGGCACTATACAGGTTCAGGGTTACTTTCGAAGATTATGATGATGTGATGCGTGAGATTGATGTAAAATCGAATCAGACATTCGAAGATTTACACCGCGCAATACACCAGTCAACCGGTTATAATCCCGAATTCCCATCGTCTTTTTATATCAGTAACGATCAGTGGATGAAAGGCGAAGAAATTACCTATTTGCCAAATCAAAAAAGAAAAGATCGTGGCATTTCGCTCATGACCAATGTAAAGCTCCTGAGCTTTATAGACGATCCGCATCAAAAATTTTATTATACGTTCAACTTCGACCGTCCTTTTGATTTTCATGTCGAATTGATGAAAATCATCCTTGATGAAACACCGGGCACTACTTACCCCGCAGTTATAAAATCAGTAGGCGAAGCGCCAAAACAATTTGGCAACGTATTTACGCCGGCTGCAACAGCTGCTGCCCCTGATGAAGATTTTGACTTTTTGAATGAAATGGCCTATAACCCGGAAGATGCCGAAGATTTTTCGGAAGTAACCGATATTGACGCCGACCTGCCCGAAGAAAAAGTAGCGGAGGATGAAGAGGAAGATGAATTTGGCAATGATTTTGCCGACGACGAAGGCTTTGAAGATGATGATAAACCACATCGCGGTAGTGGTGATGATTATTAATTGCTTCGCAGTTCATGGTTCATAGATCATGGTTAATGGCCATAACAAACAATAGCGTTGATGGTTGATGGTTCATAGTTCATGGCCGGATCTAATAAAACGGGAAATGTTTTTTTACCATGAACTATCATCCATGAACCATGAACTATCATCTATGAACTCCCCCAAAACCAAAATCCTCATTGTAATTGCCGGCCCTACAGCCATTGGTAAAACGGCGGCGGCTATTGAGGTTGCAAAGCATTTCGATACCGTGGTTGTGTCGGCCGATTCCAGGCAATTTTTCAGGGAGATGAGCATCGGTACGGCCAAACCCAGCGCGGAAGAACTGGCGCAGGTAAAGCATTATTTTATTGATTCCCATTCTATAACCGAACCTTTTTCGGTAGGCGATTTTGAAAGGGAATGCCTGATGTTACTCGACGAGCTTTTTAAAAAGCACGACCATGTAGTTTTGGCAGGTGGCTCTGGCCTGTACATCAAAGCCATTTGCGAAGGTTTTGATGATTTACCAACGGCCGATCCGGCTATCCGCGAACAATTGAACCTTGAGCTGGAAGAAAAAGGGCTTAATTATTTGCAGGAGAAGTTAAAACTGGCCGATCCGGTTTACTATAACCAGGTTGACCTGGGCAACCCGCAACGCATCATCAGGGCGCTGGAAGTTTTTGAAAGCACCGGCAATCCCATTTCATCCTATCGCCAGGCAACGGTTAATAAGCGCCCGTTTCATATCATCAAACTGGCCCTTAACATGCCGCGCGAGTTATTGTACCGCCGTATTAACGACCGGGTTGATATGATGTTACAACAAGGCTTATTAGCCGAGGTAGCGTCATTACTCCCCTACCGCCATTTAAATGCATTGAATACAGTGGGATACTCGGAACTGTTTGATTACCTTGATGGAACAATCACACTTGAAAAGGCAGTAGAGATGATAAAGCAAAACACCAGAAGGTTTGCTAAACGGCAGCTCACCTGGTTTCATAAAGACCAATCTTTTCTTTGGTTTGAGGCAGGAACACCGGATTTAATCGAAAAAATGATTGAAGTAGTCGAAAGTGCTTCCTAAAAGTCTTTAATGCTAATCCCTTTTATTTGGCTTAGTAAAATCCATCAGGGAAATCGCCTTTAAAAGTTTGTCTATCGGATGATGGGTAGCCTCTACGAGGCAAAATAGCTGTTCTGTTTCTTGCTACAAACGGGTAGCCTCTACGAGGCAAAATGCCATACAATTAATGGTGCTTGCCTCGTAGAGGCTACCTGTTTGTAGAAATATGATCTAAAATCTTTTTTTGCCTCGTAGAGCCTACCTTTTCAAATAGCAGTTGCATTCAAAGAAGTTCAAACGCTATTCCCTGTAAAATCCATTTAATACCCTCAACATTAGTATAAAATTGCTAATATTGCAGTTTAAATGCTAAGTACTACTATTTAGGTGGATTTAGCGGGTTTTTTAAATTAGCATGCACAAATATTATCTTACCCATCTGCAGGAATTAGAATCGGAAGCCATTTACGTAATAAGGGAAGTGGTTGCCCAGTTTGATCGGCCTGCAATACTGTTTTCGGGCGGTAAAGACTCCATTGTTGTTACCCACCTGGCCCAAAAGGCTTTTTGGCCCGCCAAAATACCTATGCCGCTTATCCATATTGATACCGGGCATAATTTCCCCGAGACTATGGAATTCAGGGACCTACTGGTAGAAAAGCTTGGCGTACAACTTATTGTTGGCTCGGTACAGGATGCCATCAACAAAGGCCGCGCGGTTGAAGAAAGCGGTATTAACGCCAGCCGGAACGAATTACAAATCGTATCGTTATTAGATACCATCGAGCATCATAAAATTGATGCTGCTATTGGCGGCGCCCGCCGCGATGAGGAAAAAGCACGTTCAAAAGAACGCTTTTTTTCGCACCGTGATGAGTTTGGCCAGTGGGACCCTAAAAATCAGCGACCAGAGTTGTGGAATATTTTTAACGGCCGCAAACGCATGGGCGAACATTTCAGGGTATTCCCGATCAGTAACTGGACGGAAATGGATATCTGGAATTACATCCTGCAGGAAAACATTGCTATCCCTTCGTTATACTTTGCACATAACCGTAACGCCGTTTACCGCGATGGTACATGGTTGCCGGCATCGGAATTTTTATCATTACGCGATGGGGAATTTGTAGAGAATAAACTGATGCGTTTCCGTACCCTGGGCGATATTACCATTACCGGTGGCATTGAATCGGATGCAGATACGCTGGAGAAAATTGTAGCCGAGGTATCGGCTACGCGCAGCACCGAGCGCGGTAACCGCAGCGACGACAAACGCTCGGATACGTCAATGGAAGACAGAAAAAAACAAGGCTATTTTTAAATTGAATTAACAGGCTTTTTGGCCAACAATATACTACGCCAACCTGGCAACAGGCCACACGTACCTCATTATTATGGAACTATTACGTTTTACAACAGCCGGCAGTGTAGATGATGGGAAAAGCACCCTCATAGGGCGGTTACTTTACGACTCCAAATCTATTTTTGAAGACCAGATGGAGGCCGTAAAACAATCGAGCGAAAGGAAAGGCTTGCAGCACATCGACCTTTCATTGCTTACGGACGGGCTGCGTTCCGAAAGGGAACAGGGCATTACTATTGATGTTGCCTACCGTTATTTTGCTACGCCTAAACGTAAATTTATTATTGCCGATACCCCAGGGCATATTCAATACACACGTAACATGGTTACCGGCGCATCAACCGCTAATTTAGCTTTGGTGCTGATAGATGCTCGCAAAGGTGTTGTTGAACAAACCTGCCGTCACTCTTTTATCGCGTCGTTGTTAAAAATACCTCATATCATCGTCTGTATCAACAAAATGGATTTGGTTGATTACTCCGAAGAGGTATTTAATAATGTAGTTGAGCAATACAAAGCTTTTGCTGCCAAGATAGATGTTAATGATATCCGTTTTGTGCCTATCAGCGCGCTTGAAGGCGACAACGTGGTTAACGATTCGGTTAATATGCCGTGGTACAAAGGTGAAAGCTTATTACACACCTTAGAAACCATTCATATTGCAAGTGATGAAAACCATGCCGATGCGCGTTTCCCGGTACAAACCGTGATTCGCCCGCATGCTGCCGAATACCATGATTACCGTGGCTATGCAGGCCGTATTGCCGGTGGTATATTTAAACCCGGTGATAAAATAACGGTATTGCCTTCGGGACTAACATCGGCTATTAAATCAATTGATACGTTTTCGGGACCTGTTGAGGAAGCTTTCGCGCCAATGTCAGTATCCATTACTTTAGAGGATGACATTGATGTAAGCCGTGGTGATATGATTGTTAAAGACGAAAGCGAACCGTTTGTAAGCCAGGACCTGGAGGTGATGCTTTGCTGGATGGGGACCCGTGGCCCACGGCCGGGTGCCAAATATCACCTTAAAAATACCACCCGCGAGGTGATGGCCATTATAAAAGAAGTTTATTACAAGCTTGACATTAACACCATGGAAAAGCTTGAAAATGCCGGCGATATTAAAATGAACGAAATGGCCCGTGTACGCCTGCGTACCACCCAGCCGCTTGTTTTTGATGAATACCGTAAAAACCGCATTACCGGCTCATTAATTTTGGTTGATGAGGCCACCAATGAAACCGTAGCAGCAGGAACGCTGGCCCCCCCCGCCCTGTAATTGCGGATGTGCAGATTACAGATTTCAGATGATAAAAACAGGGTCCGGCTTCTTATGAAACCGGACCCTGTTAGCTTAACAAGCTACTATCTTATCATTTGAAATCTGCACATCTGAAATCTGCACATTTGCACATCTGAAACCCTAAATATACTTCGTCCCGAATTTACTCTTCACATCGGCGACCACTTGTTTCACATTCTGTTCTTCGTCGCGTGGGCAAATCATCAGGGTGTTGTTGGATTCCACTACGATGAAATCATGCAGCCCTTTTAAAATCACCAGTTTTTCGCCCGGTACGTTTACCATACAGTTAGATGAATCATACATGATCACCTTTTCTGAAGGAATTACGGCGTTGCCAACATAATCTTTATCGGCCAAGTCATAAATAGACGCCCATGTGCCCAGGTCGCTCCAGCCAAATTCTGATGGCAGCACATAAACATTATTGGCTTTTTCCATTATCCCATAGTCAATGGAGATGTTAACACATTGCTGATAAGCCTTGTGTATATGTGTTTTCTCGCCATCTGTATTATAAACCGGCCGTGCATCGGCAAAAATCTCATGCATTTCGGGCAGGAAAGTATCAAACGCTTTCAATATCTCTTTGGCCGACCATACAAAAATGCCCGCGTTCCACAAAAAGTCGCCGCTTTGGATAAATGTTTTCGCTATATCAAGCGTCGGCTTTTCGGTAAACGTTTTTACCTTGTGGAAGTCTGAATTTATGGTGTTATCAGTGTATTGAATATAACCATAGCCGGTATCCGGCCTTGATGGTTTGATGCCAAGAGTTACCAGGCAATCGTTGGCAGTGGCGGTTTCTAACGATTTAATAATGGCTGTTACAAAAGCATCCTCATCTAATATCTGCTGATCTGAAGGGGCTACAACAATTGCAGCATCGGGGTTAAGGCTTTCTATCTTAAAACACCCGTAAGCTACGCAAGGGGCGGTATTACGCATAACCGGCTCGGTAAGTATTTGCTGGTCTTCCATATCCGGAAGCTGGGCCTTTACAAGTTTGGTGTAATTTTCATTAGTTACAACGTAAATGTTTTCTTTAGGACAAACTTTCAAAAAGCGTTCGTAAGTATTTTGTATCAGGGTTTTGCCGGTTCCAAGAATATCAATGAATTGTTTAGGATGCGATGTGCGGCTTATAGGCCAAAAACGGCTACCTATTCCGCCTGCCATGATGATGGCATAGTAGTTTTTGTTCATGTGTAATTTTAAGAATTAAGCTGAATATATCATAATCGAAAATTAGCAACTTTGAGTACTAAAATACACTAACAATTCAACAAAGCAGTAGTTTCATTATAAATTATTTAACAATTAAACTACTCATTATTAAGCATAAAGATCCCGGCCAATTTTAATGACCGGGACTACTTTAAAAATAAAATGCAATTATCAGGCTTTAAATACACCTATTGGCTTGGCAGTAAAATCAGGAAACAGCACTTTATCATTACTGATTCTGAGGTGCTTATCCGCTACTTCGCTAAACACGTTTCTAAAATCAGTTGTAACCGCAAGGTCGCGGCCATCTTCCAGGTTTTCTGTTGCAAGTGGCTGTACACTACCGTGCACCAGGCCGCCATTTACACTGTTGCCTAAAATAAAGTTACAGGATGCGCGGCCATGATCGGTACCGCCAGTGCCATTTTGATGAACGGTGCGGCCAAACTCAGTCATCGTCATTACCGTTACATCATCCTGGTAGGTGCTGCCTATATCTGCCCAAAAAGCCATCATGCTATTGCTTAAGTCGGCTACGTTGCGGGCAAATACGCCATTCCCTGTTCCCTGGTTAAAGTGCGTATCCCAACCATTTGATTCGGCAAAAGCCACCTCCATACCCACATTCATTTTTATCAGCTGCGCAATTTGCTTTAAAGAATTACCTAAGGCCGAGTTTGGATAAACGGCTCCGTTGGCGGGTGCATAATTTTTAACATTAGCCTTTTGCAGCATTTTTAAGGCATCAAAACTTTCCTTACCAGTATCTTTTAACAAACCGGGAGCGGTTCTGTCATAAAGCTCCTCAAAGCTTTTCGCGGCCAGGTTGGTACCTGCCGGGTTACCGCGCATTTGCAATGCAAAATCCTGCAGGTTGCTGATGGCCACCGCCGGATTGTCGCCATAAAATGACCGTGGCATAGCCGATGTTAAGCTTACTGCCGTAAAAGGCGTAAGCGCATCATGACCTAACAGGCCAACCGCACGGTTAAGCCAGCCGCTGGCGGTACCTTTATTAAAAGGGGTGCCGCTTTCCATATAATCCTGCGCATCAAAATGCGAGCGGGTATTATTTGGGGAACCGATACCATGCACGATACCCAACCTTTTTTCGCGAAACATAGGTTCAAAGGCCTTCATAGCGGGATGTAATCCAAATCTGCCATCCAGGTCAATCAATGGGTTATCGTTACCTGTTTTGGCGGCATCCATAAATAAGCCGGGACGCGCGTTTTTAAGATACTGATCGGTAAACGGTGTTACGGCCATCAGCCCATCCATAGCGCCGCGCTGAAAAATACACACCAGCGTTTTGCCTTTTTTATAAGGGGCTACTATCTTATCCCGCGCAGCAGCTTCGGCTATAAATGCCGGGATGCCGCCCAGTAACCCAACACCAAAAAGGGCAAGGCCGCCTGTTTTTAAAAATCCTCTTCTTGATAACATGATTGCAATTTATCAAATTAACGCCTCTGATACTCCGGCGACCCGATTATTATGCCAACCACCTGCGCCAGCATTGATTTTGTTTCGTCGACCCCGGGCATCAGCTGTACCGTGGCTTTTTTACCGGCAGAATCGCCCGCCATTGATAACGCATCCTTAGCCGGCGGCGTGATATTGTTGCTTGCCTTATTTACCTTAGCCATCAGCTGCGGATCATTGAGCATCGGCGTCAGCTGCTTTATGGTATTATCCAGTGGCCGTTCGGGCATAATAAGTTTGCTATAGGTAACCAGGGCAGCCTGGGTACTTTCGGGCTCGTGGCCTTTGTTTAATTTTAGCAAATCGAATTTAATGCCTGGTATACGCCCGGTGGCAAAAGCCAGTCCAAAATTCATCCGGCTAAGTAAAGCGCCTGTATTGATCCAGTACTGCCCCTTATCCGGGAAACCGGTTGGCGCCTGGTAATAATATACTTTTTCGCCCATCCGGTTTATCCAGGTATATAACTGGTATGGCTGGGTTACCTGGGCGTTTAAGCTACGCACGGTATTTATAGCCAGCTCAAACGGCGATTTTGTTTTTCCCCGCAAGGCAGATTCCGACCAAAACTCCGGCGCCGATACCATCGTAATTAATACCTGTTTAATATCGCCATCACCGTTTAAAAAGGTTTTGGCCATTTTATCAATTAAACTTTGTGGCGGAGTATCACTTACAAACCTTATCGCCAGCTTACGCGATATGAATTTTGCGGTTGACGGGTGATGTGCCAGCATATTCAATAATTGTACACCTTCATCGTAACCGCCGTTGGGGCCAAAGTGCCGGCCTAATACAATCTTCTCGCTGTTATCGTGCCGGTTTGGGGTGAATAAAAAGTCGCCGTCATGCACCTTTCCCCCGGCAATGATACCCTTATCTATACCTTTTGATATGATATCGTTTCCCTTGCTATAATCGCCCATAGGGTATACCGACCAGCCTGTTAGCACCTTTGCTGCCTGGGTAACATCCTGCTGGCTGTACCCGCCATCAACCCCCAACGTATGCAGTTCCATTACTTCGCGGGCGTAGTTTTCATTAAGGCCACGTTGCTGCCTTGCTTTTTTTAACTTGTTAAGCGCCATGACTTGCTTGGTTGTATCAGCAAACACCAAATGGTGTGTTATTTTAGGCTTCTCTGGCAGGGCAGATGCGCTGCTAAAATTATCCAGGTAATACAACATAGCCGGCGATTTGGCCGTGGCTAATAACAAATCATTAAACTTGCCCAACGCATTAGGCCTGATAACATCGCGCTCATAATCGGGTATAAACTGGGCGCATTCATTTTTAGTAATAGATACATTGAAATGGTTAAACCAAAAACTGGTCATTACCTCCTGCAACTGGTTATTTGTATAGGCTGCCCGCAGTATTTTCTGATTGATGAATTGCCTGAACAACTCCTGCTGTGGCTTCATCCCATTTTTAGCCATATATTCCTGCAGCATCTTTTTATACTCGGGCTTGTTATTTTGAATTGAATCTTTATTGATAAGCCCATCCTTTACAGCCCGCCGGGCCACAATACCTGGCCGGGGATAAATATCAGCAATTTGGCTATTGCTTAGCTTAAGTGCATCCAGGCCATCCAGGGCATGGCTAAGGGAATCATCCGGTAAGTTAGCATCTAACTGCTCGCTAAACCATTTTTCTAAACCCTCGCTTGCTACAGCTTCAACCTGGCCTGGCGTAGCGCCGTTGGTAAAGCGACTTAGTAAATGTGCCGCAGCCTGATCTTTGCTTAAACCAGCCTGTTTATAGGGGAATTTATGAATCTCATTTGGATTGCCGCGGTCATAAAACGACGAAAATATCAGCAAACTACCGATAAGCACAAGCACCGGTAGTATCAAACCTTTTAATGATTTCATAAATGAATTATTTGCCGTTTACAATTCTATGACGAACACGGGCATGTATAGTTTAATCTAAATGTACCAGGACTTTGTAACAAATATGTACAGAAGTTATTAAACTAAAAAGCCTGCAAATAGTTGGCAGGCTTTTCATGAAAGTTTTGAAAATGCTAATTAAAACCAAATTGCCCGGCAGCCATATCGGCAATTGCATTGCCGATAGCTAACGATGCCGTTGCCGCCGGTGATGGCGCGTTGATAACATGCAGCATATTATCTTTGGCCTCAATTTTAAAATCATCAAGAGTTTCGCCTTCGGCAGATATGGCCATCGCCCTTACGCCGGCGCGTCCGGGCTGCAAATCGTCCATAGTAAGGCTGGGAATAAGCTGCTGCAGGCCGGTTAAAAAACGTTTTTTGGAAAAAGCACGCCGGTACTCATCAAGCCCAAAGCGCCAGTGTTTTGTAAACAGGTTCCAGGTTCCTTTAAATTTCAAAGCCTCGATAGTATCGCCTAACGAAAAATCGGTTTTGCCGTAGCCTTCACGCTTAAATACAAATACCGCGTTGGGGCCGCACTCCACAGTACCGTCAATCATCCGGGTAAAATGTACGCCCAGGAACGGAAACTCGGGGTTGGGAACCGGGTAGATGAGGTTTTTTACTTTACTTTTCCCCTGTTCGGTCAAATCAAAATAATCGCCTCTGAAGCCAACTATATGGGCCTCGCTTGGCGCACCAGCACCGGCCGCCAGCCTGTCGGCTTGCAATCCACCCGCGGTTATCAAATATTTTGTATTAAAAGTACCTTTACTGGCAACAACTGTGGTATAATCGGCATGGTGCTCAAATGCTTTGGCAGCACAATTGGTAAGTACTTTGCTTTGGGGGAATTTAGCCTCAAACAGTTCGCGGTATTTGCGGGTAACGGCAGCAAAGCCAATAATGCCGGTACAAGGCACCCAGATGCCTTCAATCCCTTCACAATAACGCTCAATTTCTTTAATTTGAGCGCTATTTATCCTTTCAATCCCTTCTACTCCGTTGGCCAGGCCATTATTAAAAACCTTGTTCATGTGCGCCAATTCGGATTGTTTGGTAGCTACGATGATCTTCCCGCAGATATCATGCGGTACATTGTGCTCTTTAGCAAATGCAACCAACTCGCGGCGGCCATCTACACATAATTTAGCTTTATATGAATTGGGTTTATAATAAATACCCGAATGAATAACTCCCGAATTATGACCCGTTTGGTGGGCGGCTACCTCGCCTTCCTTCTCCAGCACCAGGATTTTTTTATCCGGGTTGCGGGTATTGATTTTGTAGGCTGTTGCCATACCTACTATGCCACCACCTACGATAACGAGGTCATATAAATTTTCCATAGTTTGTTTACGCTACGTAACCCTAACAGCATTGATATTTGGTAATACTTACCGCTTTTAAGGCAACCCAAAAATACAAAAACGGACTGACGCAAGTCAATCCGTTTTCATTTTTATAAAGCCCTGTATAATTTCAGGTTCCCTGATATTATTGTTGTATACTTTGAATATACTTGCCGTAACCGCTTTTAATATACTTTTGAGCTAAAGCCTGCAGGGCTTCGTAATTGATGAACCCCATGCGGTAGGCAACCTCTTCAATACAGCCTATTTTGGTTGCCTGTCGTTTTTCAATTACCCGTACAAATTCAGTCGCATCGCTCAATGAATCAAAAGTACCCGTATCAAGCCATGCGGTACCCCTATCCATTACACCTACATGCAATTGCTCTTTTTCAAGATACACCCTGTTTACATCGGTAATTTCAAATTCTCCTCTTGGCGAAGCCGGGATATTTTTGGCTATTTCGACTACCTGGTTATCGTAAAAATAAAGGCCGGGAACTGCGTAGGATGATTTCGGCTTCAATGGTTTCTCTTCTATCGAAACTGCTTTAAAATCTTTATCAAATTCAACCACCCCATAACGCTCAGGATCGGCAACCGGGTAGGCAAATATTGCGGCGCCGTTTACATCATTAAAACTTTGCATTAAAGTGCTAAAGCCCGACCCGTAAAAAATATTATCGCCAAGTACCAAAGCTACTTTGTCGGTACCAATAAAATCGGCCCCTATTACGAAGGCCTGGGCAAGCCCGTTAGGCACCTCCTGTACTGCAAACTCAAAGCGGCAGCCAAGTTCGCTGCCATCACCCAATAAACGCACAAAGCCGTGCTGATCTTCGGGGGTTGTTATAATTAATATCTCGTTTATCCCGGCCAGCATCAATACCGATAAGGGATAATAAATCATTGGTTTATCGTAAATAGGCATCAGTTGCTTGCTGATGGCCTTGGTAATTGGATAAAGACGGGTTCCGGAGCCGCCTGCCAGGATAATTCCTTTCATATGAGGATAAATTAGATTTTATTGTTCAGATTCAAGCGCTTTAATACAAACTATAAGGCTATCGCGCCAGTATGGAATGCTGATACCAAATGTTTTCTTGATTTTGGATTTATCCATTACAGAAAAAGCAGGCCTTGCTGCCCTTGTGGGGTATTCGCTTGTACGTATAGGATAAACTTTCACCTGGGTATTTGATATATCAAATATCCCTTTGGCAAAATCGTACCACGAAGTAACACCCTCATTACTGTAATGATAGATACCATAATTATCTGCACCAGAAGTAATAATATCCAGTATCGCACCCGCCAGGTCGATACCATAAGTTGGTGTGCCTACCTGGTCGGCAATGATCTTTAACTCGTCTCTTTCCGCACCAAGCTTAAGCATAGTTTTAACAAAATTATTGGCAAATTCAGAGTACAACCAACTGGTGCGAATAATGTAATGCGCCGGCAATATAGCGGCAACGTCTTGCTCGCCCTCTAATTTTGTAAGGCCATAAATACTTATCGGCTCAGCAATATCATCTTCTGCAAGTGGGTTGGGTTTATCTCCTTTAAACACAAAATCAGTTGATATCTGTATTAATGCAGCGCTATGGGCTTTACATTGGATTGCCAGGTTTGCGGCCCCTGTTTTGTTTATTTTACGAGCAAGGTCAACGTCGTCCTCTGCTTTATCTACAGCGGTGTAAGCCGCGCAATTAATGGCGTGAGTAGGTTTATATTGTTCAAATACCTTGTTTAATAAACCGGCATCCAGGATATTGGCTTCGGATTCCGGAGGGAAAAATATCGAAGTTATACCTTTAAGGGCGGCTACTTTTTTTAAACATTGCCCCAGCTGACCCGAGGCACCGAACACCACTATATTTTGCATATCGAAATTTATAATTTAGCTATCGGGGATAAATGTAATTATTAAAAGCCCAGATCACCTGCATCTTTTAAAAATGGCAACTCCACATCTTTTTCAGACACTAATAGTTCGCTTGCCGGCATACTCCAATCAATATTCAATTCCGGGTCTGCGTAATGTAACCCGCCTTCGGCAGCTTTATTATAATAATTATCGCATTTGTATTGAAAAACTGCCACATCGCTCAAAACAATAAAGCCGTGCGCAAATCCCCTGGGAATAAAAAGTTGTTGATTATTTTCTTCGGATAACTTCACTGAAAACTGTTGCCCGTAGGTAGGTGACCCTGTTCTCAGATCAACAGCTACATCCAGCACCTCCCCTTTTGTCACCCTTACCAGTTTTGCCTGTGCATGTTCGCCTTTTTGAAGATGTAACCCTCTAAGTACGCCCTTTGTTGAATAGGATTGATTATCCTGAACAAAATTAACTTCGTATCCTACTGCATTGTTAAAACTTTGTGTATTATAGGATTCAAAAAAGTACCCCCGCGCATCATTAAAAATCCGGGGTGCTATAATTATACATCCTTCGAGCGGAGTAGGTGTGATTATCATCGTTTCTGTAAATGGTTATTTATCGCTTAACGTGTTTGTACTATATAAAAATAAAAACTCCCGCTTGTATCCCTCGTAGTACATGTTATTGATTATTTTAAAGTTAGAGACGGCCTTTCAAAATAAGCATTGCCTGTTTGTTTATTCATGAACACCTGCTTTTGCTTTTTATTTATGATGTAAAGGTACAAAATCAAATATTTTAATGCGGCCTGCTTTATCGGATTCCGCTATTTAACCATCTTAAAACATAGATGAATAACTTCATTAATATTATCTACCTGCCTGTAAGTACCCGGCCCCTAACCGTCAAAATAGCACAACCCACATCTTGCAATCAATTATCTTTTTTGTTTGTCCTAACGCCATCAATACTGCACCTTAACAATTTCACCGCTTAAAAGAACCAGCTTTTTAGCAAAGATGATAGTATTTTTACCTGAAATATTCAGAAGCGATTGCTGGCTGATCAACCCTAAAGAGCACACCTGCAACAAATTCCTTATCTTTGTGCCACAATGCAATTAACAGGAGAGAAAACAGCGGTATGGGAAAAGGGTTATAACAATTACGGCCCATGGCTTAAAGAAAAATATAAGGGCCACCGGGTATTTAAGGTAATTGTTGATGGCGGCTTTACCTGCCCCAACCGAGATGGCAGCAAGGGCTATGGCGGCTGCACCTATTGCAATGTTGATTCGTTTACCCCATCGGTAAGCCGCAATGCCCCTACCGTACGCCAACAGGTGATGGAAGGCATGGAGCGTGCCCGTAAAGGCAACAAGGCCGATAAATTCATCATTTACTTTCAGCCTAATACCAATACCTACGCACCCGCACATTATTTAAAAATGATGTATGACGAGGCGCTGAGCTATGGTACCGAAGATATTGTTGGCCTGAGCGTTGGCACACGCCCCGATTGTATTGATGCCGAAAAAATTGCCCTGCTTGAAAGTTATACCGATAGGTTTGACGTTGACCTGGAGATGGGCATGGAATCTATCTACAACGAAACCCTGGGCCAGATAAACCGTGGCTGCAGTCACGAGGAATTGATAAAAGCCCTTAAACTGGTGGAGAACAGCAAACTGGATATTTGCGTACATACCATTTTTGGTTTCCCCTGGGAAACTCACGAAATGATGCTAAAATATGCCGATGAGATAAACCGTTTCCCGCAAATAAAATTTGTGAAATTCCATCACCTGCATATCGTAGAAGGATCGGTAATGGGCGTAAAATACAAACGCGAACCGTTTAAACTGTTCGGCATTGATGAATACGCCGATTTTTTATGCGAACTACTCCCCCGCGTTCGCCCCGATATCGTGATCCAGCGCCTGTTCGGCTTAAGCGACCGCGAACTGCTGATAGCGCCAAACTGGGGTTTAAAAAAATCGGAGATCCAGTACTATATTGATCAAAGGATATTGAGCCGGGGTGTGGTACAGGGGAGTAATCTTGCTGTTTGAATTACAACACCCCATATTTTGTTGATTTACGGAATTTGGAATGCGCTTAACATTCTGAATACTCTTTAATCTGTAAGTTCTGATTCCCTCCTTTGGTACCAGTTTTGTTAACCCATAGTTGAAAAATCCCGTATAAAAATTTTAACTTAGATACGTTTTGTCACAAAGAGCGCAACAAAATTACATTCCAGCATTAACCGGTGTACGCGCAATGGCTGCTTACCTGGTTTTTATATCGCATTTTGCGTATGTTTTTGATGAAAAATTTCCTCACACTGTGCAACGCTTCTTTAACGAGTTCCACATTGGGGTTACCATTTTCTTTGTACTATCGGGCTTCTTAATTGCTTTCAGGTACTTTGATAGTTTTAAGCTTACTAAAGATTGGTTTAAGCAATACCTTAAAAACCGGGTAGCACGTATATATCCTATGTACGCCATTTTAACCATCGGCGCTTTCATTGCTTTTTATTTTACCAACAATCAAACGGTTACCGCCGGGCACAACCCGGTTGCCATGTTCCTGATGAACATTCTTTTTTTGCGGGGCTTTTTTGATCAACTCAAGTTTACCGGGGTAGCCCAGGGCTGGTCGCTCACGGTTGAAGAATGCTTTTACTTTTCGGCACCCTTCATATTCCTGGTAGCCACCAGGTACAAAAAATTTTACATTCAGCCTGTAGCCGTTACTTGCCTGGGCATTGTGCTTGTGCTAATATTCAGCCATGTTAACTGGTATGGTTTTTTTGGCAACTTCACTTTTATGATGTTGTATACCTTTTTGGGCAGGTGCTTTGAGTTTTTTGCAGGTATACAGCTTGCACTTATTATACGTAGGCAAAAGCCGGATGGTAACGGCAAAAAGAAACTAACTTACATTGGTTTTTTCATGATTTTTGTTTGTGTATGGATCATGTCTTTATTGCCCATTCCAAAAGGACAGGAAGCTGGCCTGCATAACCCTTTGGGTATTATCACCAATAACTACCTGCTGGCCTTATCAATAGCGCTGTTTTTTTATGGTATCCTTACCGAAACAACCCTGTTAAAAAAAATCCTGGCCACGCGGTTTGTGGAATTGCTTGGCAAAAGTTCCTACATATTTTACCTGGTACACCTGGGCTATATGTACAACTTTTTACATTTTGGTTTTAACTGGCTTAATGATTACACGTTTACACTTTACGACAAGTGGGGGGTCGACTGGAATTCGCCGTTTCAATACGATAGTATGAACCTTCTGTATGCTTTTATCGTTTTAAATATAATTTCTATCACGTTGTTTAAACTTATTGAAGAACCGTTAAATCATTATATCCGTAAATCAGACTTCCTGATAAAAAACAAATCGCTTAAGACCGAAAATGCGCCGGCAAATATCAATGCTTAGTGAATATATCATGTTGAAGAAACTAAAAAAATATTTGATCTTAATTTTGGCTTTATCGGCTTTTCAGCAGGCTTTTGCACAACACAGTTCTCCTGAAGGTTCTAAAACACTGGCGAACGAAGATGAAGAAAATGTATCAACCACATTAAGTATTAACAATAAAGACGGCATTTTTAATTCGGTTGCATCATTTACTTTTGACGTAAAAAACACTTATAATACCGACCAGGAAGGCACGGTATCGTACATTGTTACCAACGAAAAGGGTGTAAAAGTTAAAACACTTTCAAAACAGGTGAAAGTTGGAAAAAAAAGCGAGGAACGCTATAGCTTTGAAATTCCGGCCCTTAAAAGCGGATTTTACAAGCTTAATATGATGATCAATGTATCCGATTATGACGATACCACCCGCCGTGCTTTTGGCATCAGACCCGATGAGATCAAATCGGCTTACCCAAAGCCGGCAGATTTTGACAGCTTTTGGGCCAATGCCAAAGCCGAACTGGCCAAGGTGAAGCCGCAATTTAAAGTGACGGAGGCCCCATCTCAAAATACCGATAACCGCAGGGTTTTTCTTATCGAAATGAAATCGTTAGATAACCTGACTATCCGGGGCTGGATGACGATTCCCAAAAACAACAATAAAAACAAGCAATTTTCAGTACTTTTAGGGTTGCCGGGTTACCAGGTTAGTTTGCAACCCATTGTAGGGCGCGACGACGACCTGGCAATTATCACCTTAAATACCAGGGGGCAGGGTAATAGCCGCGATGTTATACATACCGAACGCGATGCCTTTATATCGCACAACATTGAGGACAAAGATAAATATGTAATGCGCGGCGTAATTATGGATTGCGTACGCGCTGTTGATTTTATTTATTCGCGAAAGGAATTAAGGCATGATCAAATAATGGCTACCGGTGGCAGCATGGGCGGTTACCTGGCTATTGCGCTTGCTGCATTGGATAAACGGGTAACTATTTGCTCGGCCCAAAACCCTATCATGAGCGATGTGCACAATTTGGCCGGCGCGGTTGAGTGGCCAATAAAAGATATCAGAAAATATGTGGCCGGGAAGCCCGGCGTAACATTTGAGCAGGTTTTGCATAATATGGAATATTACGATACTAAAAACTTTGCAACTGACGTTAAGTGCCCCATTCTGCTGGGTTTAGGCCTGCTTGATCCCTATGTACCACCCGGTAACGGTTTTGCGGTTTATAACTCGTTAAATACCGATAAAAAAGTAATGGTGTATAAAGACCTGGGGCACGAAGTGAGCCAAAAATACAAGGACTACGAAGGCGCCTGGATGCGCGATACCTTTGGATTATTTTAAAATTAAGCCTATGGACAAAATCATGACCTTCAACAAAAAGCTATTTAAATACCTGCTTGCCGCCGCCATACTATTGGTATTTGCGCCGCGCAACAGCTACGCCGATGGGTTCCCCGTAAGGCCGGGCCGGTTCATATTATCGCCATCGGTAAGTTACTTTTTTGCCAATAAGCAATTTGATTCAACAAGCCACAGGCGGGTATTTGATGATAACGGGCGTTTTCATTCCGTTAGTTATGCGTTTTATAGCGAATATGGTATCAGTAGGAAATTTACATTATCAGCCCTGGTGCCCTATTCCATGAACTACTTTAATACCGATAGCCTAACACATGCCATCACCACATCGGGTTTGCAGGACATTGAAATTGGCCTTAAATATTACCTGGCCAACATCAATTACAAATACTATTTCAGCATAAAAGCTACCGGTATTATCCCCACCTACCGCAATAACGCAAGCCTGGGCTATGGATACTATGGTTCGGAACTTAAGCTGGCATTTGCCGGCAGCGGGCATTTGTTTGGCAAACAAAGCTACTTTGTTGCCGAAAATGCCGTTCGCGAATATTTTGGAAGCGAGTCTGTTTTCCAGGACAGGTATAACCTAACCTATGGTTTGACGCTTGATAAAAAATTCAAAGAGCAGCTATCCATAAGTATTGGCGGTTTTTATGCTACCAGCGGCAATTCAATGACCAATCCTAACCCTATTATTTCTGCCAATCCTAATACCAGTAAAAACTTTGCGTTTAACCAGGTATCGGCAAGCTACGGGCACGCTTTTAGCAAAAATTTATCACTGTTTTTAACCGGCGGAACCTTTATAACCGGTCGCAATACCGGTGCGGGTACAAGCCTTTCGGCATCGTTGAATTACCGGTTAGATACCAGGTAGTTTTAATATATTTGAGATAGAAATTATGATCAGCCTAAAATCCATTATCCGGTTGTTGCAACTTGCCATGTTTTTATTCATGGCCGGCGCAAATGCGAAAACAACTATTCATAAGGCTGATCAGGAAGTATCAACCACGCTTATAGCGGGTAACAAAGATGCCATTTTTAGTGGCCACGCCAGTTATACCTTTAACGTAAAAAATGCGACGGATGTACCGCAAACCGGCACCGTATCTTATGTAGCCCTTACACCCACCGGGGTTACAGTTGCAAAAGAAAGCAGGAGGGTAAATCTATCCAAACATAGCAGCGCCAGCTATGACTTTACCGTACCGGAGCAAAAACCGGGATTTTACAAGATCAATTTTATGATCAATGTATCTGATTACGATGATACAACACGCCGCGTGTTTGGCGTCCGCCCGGAAGAGATCCAATCGCAACATGGCCGTCCTGCCGATTTTGACAGTTTTTGGCAGACTACCAAAAGCGAATTAGCTGCGGTTAATCCGCAATTTAAGATGACCGAAAAAGCCGATCAGGAAACAGAAAACCGCAAGGTTTATTTAATAGAGATGCGTTCGCTGGATAATATCACGGTTCGGGGCTGGCTAACAATTCCTAAAACCACCATCAGGAACAGACGCTTTACAACCCTTTTGGCATTGCCTGGCTACCAGGTTGATTTAAAACCCATGTTAGGCGAGGATAATGACATCGCCATAATTACACTTAATGTACGCGGCCAGGGCAACAGCCGCGATGTAATTCATCCTAAAAGACCAGATTATATTAGCCTGAACGCCGAGGATAAAAACAAATATGTACTTCGTGGCGCCATTATGGATTGTATCCGCGCTATTGATTTCATTTACTCGCGGCCCGAGCTCGACCCTAAACGTATTGAGCTATCGGGTGGTAGTCTGGGCGGTTTTCTCGCTGCTGCGGTAGCTGGGTTGGATAATCGCGTGCAGCTTGTATCATCACAAAATCCTATCCTGAGCGATATCCGCAACCTTCCCGACCAGGAAGACTGGCCCATGTATGATTTGCACAAATACGCAGGCGAAAAAGGGATTAAATTTGATAAAGTATTGGATAACCTGGATTACTTCGACATCAAAAACTTTGCGCAAAACATTCAAACCCCAATCCTGCTGGGTATCGGCTTGCTTGACCACCTGGCACCGCCCAATAATGAATATGCATTTTACAACCTTATTCCTCAAAAGTACCGCAGGATAATGGTTTTTAAAGACCTTGGCCACGAAGTAGCCACAACTTATGTGCTGAAAGATGGCCACATGATGCGGGACAAGTTTGGCTTGTTTTAAAATGCTTTTGAGGATTTAGCGAAGCGTAACTCGCGGCAGCATATAGACTTTTCCCTTTTGCCGTTTAGCATAATTTCCATTTTTAAGAGCTTCTTAATGCTATTAAATTAAGGAAAATATAAAAATTTAAGTTTCGCGCAAAGACGCCAGGACGCTAAGCAAAAATAAGCAAATCACTTTGTGCCTCCGCGTCTTTGCGCTAAAAAAATCCCTTAACTTAATAGCCTTGAGGAGCTTCTTACAGAACCATCAGGCTTTTTGCTTATAAGCCACCGAAACATTTTTTAACTTCTCTATAATTTCGTTCAGTTTCATAGGCTTGGCTATATAATTATCCATACCGGCCTGCAGGCAAATTTCTTTATCTTCGGCCATGGCATTAGCCGTCATAGCGATTATGTATGGCTGCGGCCGTCCATTTTTCCGGATGTGTGAGGTTGCTTCAAGCCCGTCCATACCGGGCATTTGGATATCCATTAATACTACATCAAAATCATTCTTCTCTATCTCATCTAAAACTTCAACCCCGTTTTGAACCATACCCGGCATATAGCCCAGCTTGTTTAAAATGCGCTGTATCAACTTTTGGTTTATAGGATTATCTTCGGCAACAAGTATCTTAAGCGGATTTTGCGCGGCAAAATCAACCGAAAGTGTATGTTTACTTTTATCTTCGAACAAAGAACCGTCATTGTTTAAGTTTAATGCTATCTGCAGGCTGTTATATAAGTACTGCTGCTTAACCGGTTTTATCAAAATAGCCGCAAATAATCCAGGAAACTTTTTCCTGCTCTCATCGCCTATCGAACTTAGCATAATAACAGGCATTAACGGCTTAATACTTTTTACCGCTTTGGTCAGGCCTACTCCGTCCATTTCGGGCATCTCCATATCCGTAATAAGCAGTTGTATGCTATTGTCTGTTAACAATTGGTTAAGGGCATCTTTGGCCGAAGTAGTTGCTATAACCTTCATACCCCAGTTTTCGAGCTGGTTTTTCAAAATTTTAAGGTTTGTTTTATTATCATCAACAATTAATACCTGTATCCCATTAAAACCTGCTGTGGTGTACATATCATCCCGGGGCGCTTTAGCATTACTTACACCTGCATTAATAGTAAAATTAAAAACCGAGCCTTCTGATGGCAGGCTTTGAACCCAAATCTCTCCACCCATAAATTCGACAAGCTTTTTGCTGATTACCAAACCAAGCCCGGTGCCGCCATATTTGCGCGTGGTTGAAGAATCTACCTGGCTAAAAGGTTTAAATAAATTTGATAACTTATTTTCCGGAACTCCAATACCGGTATCCTTCACGCTAAAGCCAATCAGTATATTACCGTCGTGAGGTTTAGAGGCAGCAAATACCCTTATAAATATTTCTCCTTTCTCGGTAAATTTTATGGCGTTACTTACCAGGTTTATCAATACCTGTTTAAGCCTGAGTTCGTCGCCCACAATACATGCCGGTACATCAGTATCTATTTCATAAATTAAATCAATATGTTTTTCAGCAATTTTGGTCGAGAACACATCCATCACATTTTCTATGCTTTTACGAAGCACAAAATCCTCGTGTTCAATTTCGATTTTACCCGATTCGATTTTTGAAAAATCAAGGATATCGTTAATCACGTTCAGCAAGCTTTCGCCGCAATTGATAATGGTGTCGGTATACTCGCGCTGCTCGCTGTCAAGTTTGGTTTCCGCCAGTAATGATCCCATTCCGATAACGCCATTCATTGGTGTGCGTATCTCGTGGCTCATGGTGGCCAAAAAAGTACTTTTGGCCAGGTTGGCTTTTTCGGCCTCCTCACGGGCCAAATGCTCCTGGTGTTTTTGTTCGGTAAGTTGCTGGTTAAGCACTTTCAGGTCATCAGCCTGCTCAAGCAACTTATCTGATTTTATGGTTAATTCGGTGTTTAACGAATGTAATTCTTCTGATTGTGCCTGCAGTTCCTCGGCCTGTGCCTGCAACGCTTCTGATTGTGTTTGCAGCTCTTCGGCTTTATTGGCAATATCGGCGGTCCGTTCTTTAACCTGTTTTTCAAGCTCAATCTTTTGCTTGTTGATGCTGTTAATACGGCGGCGGTAATAAGAATAAATGCCGGCAATAAAAGTTAGCCCGGCTAAAATCCGGAACCAAAGCGTTTGCCAGTACGGAGGCGTAATAATAATTTGAACCGAGGCTGTTTTAGGGTTCCAAAATCCATCGTTATTTGATGCTTTAACCCTAAATGTATAAGTACCGGGATCAAGATTGGTGTAAGTAGCTCTTTTGGTGGCATCGGCACTTGTCCAACTGGTATCAAACCCCTCCAGCTTGTAAGCGTAGCTGTTATTTTCGGGTATTACATAATTTAATGCGTTAAATTCAAAAGTGAGCGACGTTTGCTGGTAGTTTAAATGCAACTGCTTTGTTAAAGAAATATCGGTTTTTAATATCGAATCCTTTTGACCCGGAACAATGGTTTTATTAAAAATCTGTAGCCCGGTAATAAAAACAGGCGGCAGAAAGGTGTTGATTTTGATATTTTTAGGATAAAAAGTGGTGAGCCCTTTGGTACCGCCAAAAAACATTTCGCCATCTTTGGCCCTTAAAAACGAATTGGATTCAAATTCAATCCCCTGTAGGCCATCATGAATATTAAATTTTTTGTAGGTGTGCTTATCCGGATTAAACATAGACAGGCCGTCATTAGCTGATACCCATAGGTTGCCAAATTCATCTTCGGTTATGCCTTTAATCACATCATCAAGCAGCTCTGGCTGTTGGCTGTAAGGTGCAAACGCGTTTTTTTTCGCATCAAAAAGATACAAGCCCGTTTGACCGAGCCACAGGCGTCCTTTATGGTCGGTAAATATTACCCTGATATCGGGCTTCTTGGCAGATTCATTAAAATAGTGCGAGAAGCGCCTGCTTTTTAAATTATAACAATTTAAGCCGCCGTCGTCGCCACCAAACCAAACATTGCCGGCTTTATCCTGGTTAATTATAAATACATTATTGCCCAAAAAGCTGGTAACCCCGTCGGGGTCTTTAGTAACACGCCTGAATTGATGGGTTTTAGCATCAAGCAGGTTTAGCCCACCACCAAAAGTACCTACCCACAGGTTGCCTTCGCTATCCTGGAAGGTTTTAAATACCATATCCGAACTAATCGTTGTTTTATCATTCGGGTTATTTTTAAAACGGTTGAACTTTGTACTTCCGGGGCTGAGCAGGTTTAACCCACCGGCCCAGGTACTAATCCATAGGTTTTTATCGCGGTCTTCGGTAATGTCAAGCACCGCGTCAGAGCCAATACTGGCCGGGTCGGCCTCGTTGTATCTGAAATGTTTAAACGATGCATTCTCCCGGTTAAACAGATTTAGCCCGCCCCCATCGGTACCAATCCAGATATTGCCCCTGTTGTCTTCACAAAACGACTTAACATCGCTGAAGCTTAAACTATTGGCATCTTTTTCCTGCCTGTAAACATTAAACCTATTGGCCGCAGGTGTATACAGGCACATGCCTCCGCGGCCTGTACCCACCCATAAATTGCCCTGGTTATCCTCAAATAAGCCCGATGCCGAAAGTTGGGCCAGGCTGGTTGGATCATAAAATTTATGTTTATAATGATAAAAACTGTCATCTTCCGCATTATAAAGGTTAAGCCCCCCGTTTATAGTTCCTATCCAAACATGGCCCTCGTGGTCAATAAGCAAACCCGCAATCGTTATCTCGTTGCCCGATAGGCTGCCCTCCGATCCCGGGATATGTTTATATTGTTTAAAAGAATTGTTTTGCGGGTCGAAAACCAGCACCCCTGCCGTTTGGGTAGCAAGCCAAAGTTTGCCATCATGGGCTTGCTGCATATTTTCTATATCGTTGCCCGTTGGGCCGAATTGATTTTTAACCAGGCTGAATTTTTTTGTAACACGGTTATACAGGTTTAAACCCGAATCGGTTGCTACCCAAAGCCTGTTCTGCCTGTCTTCTAAAATAGAATTAACTGCGCCGGCGCTAATACTGTTGCCATCCTTTTTGTTGTGGGTAAAATGTGTAAACTGTTTTGTTTGCCGGTTAAATATATCAAGCCCGCCATCTTCGGTAGCAATCCATAAAGTATGCTGGCTATCTTCTAAAATACAATCTATGGTCCTTCCGCTAATGCTGTTCTTATTTTTAGCATCGTGATTGTAACGCGTAAATGAATTGCTATACGGGTTAAAGCTATTTAGCCCGTTTAATGTGCCAATCCATAAAATTTTATTGCTGTCTTCGTAAATATACTTGATCAGGTTATCACTAAGGCTATGCGCATCGCCTGGTATGGTACGGTAAACAATCATTTGCTGCCCATCGTAACGGTTTAAACCATCCTGGGTACCAAACCACATAAAGCCACGGCTATCCTGCCGGGTTACAAATACATAACTGTTTGACAGGCCCTGCTCTATACTAATCTGCTTGAATTTTATTTCGGGCGCTTGTGTTTTGCCTATTGCGGGGTATAAAAGGCATACAAGCGCTATGAGCCCGAAAACCAAACACGTAAACCATCTGTGCGGTTTAATCATTACTA
Organism: Mucilaginibacter sp. P2_A5; assembly: GCF_056404995.1. Classification (NCBI taxonomy): domain Bacteria; kingdom Pseudomonadati; phylum Bacteroidota; class Sphingobacteriia; order Sphingobacteriales; family Sphingobacteriaceae; genus Mucilaginibacter; species Mucilaginibacter sp. P2_A5. Next base: position 45,440 of record NZ_JBFUCY010000008.1, on the reverse strand, counting down.
TAATAAATATAAAAGTTTTTTTAGGTTTAGCTATTTGCTGTCTTTTTATACGTTTACTATCAAGTAAAGTTAGCATTAAGTAAAATTTTACATATTTAATAAAAATTTGACACAGAGGCACATAAGTCAGTTAAAACGAGTTCGTATCATTGCACATACTAATTTAAGTATTATGGGACGCATAGTTATTGTAGCATACAAACCCAAGCCGGGCAAAGCCGGGGAGTTAAAAGAACTCACCAAAACCCATGTACCGCGTTTAAGGGCTGAGAGGCTGGTTACTAATCGTGAAGCTATAATTATGGAAGCTGCTGACGGTACAGTTGTGGAAGTTTTTGAATGGCTTTCTGCAGATGCCATCAGGCAGGCGCACGCAAATCCCGTTGTACACCAGTTATGGGCAGAGTATGCCGGGGTGTGCGATTATATAAACTTAAGCAGCCTTGCCGAAGCAGGAAATATGTTTGCGGAGTTTAATGGCGTGGATTAATGGGCGACCATTACTGCATCAAACTTATTAACTGCAGGCCAACAAAGCGGGTATTTTATTGTTGGGCTGCAATAAATATAAATACTGATACACTTTAACACCAGGAAATATGAAATTCAATCTTGTAGCAATCATTGCAATTTTAGCTTTTTGTTCCGTAGGGCAGCGCTCATTTGCCCACTCGGAAAAAAATACCATAACAACTTACGCGGTTACAATTGAGCCGGGCGAAGTGCTGCCCCAATTTCCGGGCGGGCAGGCGGGTCTTACCGCTTTTATCAAATCAAAATTGCGTCTTGTAAAAGGCGCGTCGGGCAAAGTTTTGGTTTATTTTGTTGTGGAAAAGACCGGAAAACTAAACCATATTAAGGTGGTAAAAGGGCTTAATGCCGAGGCCAATAAAGAAGCCGTCCGGGTTATCAAACTTTCTCCAAAATGGAAGCCGGGTTCGCAAAATGGGGTTGTGCGTAGGATAGCCTATACTACTCCGGTAATTTTTAGTTAAACCCTGGCGTCGAAAAAAGTTTTAATTTAATGCCCGCGCAAACATTTTGGGGCGGCTACAGCGGCTTTTTTACCGACCCGGAAGATAATTTGTGGGAGCTATGCTACAACCCGATACCCGGAACCAAGGCCTGAGATCCTATCTAAAATGAAAATTATCGGCCTTTAACCGCTTCTGCATTTCCTGTTTATAGTTACGGCCAATGGGCAATTCGTGCCCGTTCACCTCTACACTGTAGGCGTAAAAGGAACTGATATGCGCAATGGCTATAATAAAAGACCGGTGCGCGCGCACAAACTTATTTTCGGGCAACATCCCTTCCAGCAGGCTTATTTTTTGTTTGCTGATATAGGCGTTACCGGTAGTTATCACCTTTACATAATCGCGCAGGCTCTCTACCCATAAAATATCATTTACATTTATTTTAATGGTTTTACGTTCAACCTTCAGGTACAGGAATGCCTCGGTATCGCCAACGGGTTTTTCATAATTGTTGCCTGCGCTGGCTTTATTGCCATTAAGCTGGTAAACCTTATCAATAGCCCGCATAAACCTGTCAAGCGGAATGGGCTTAACCAAATAATCAACCACATTTAACTCAAAACCATCAAGAGCATACTGGCTGTAGGCTGTAGTAAAAATAGTTTTGGGTGGATTTTTAAGGGTCTTTAAAAAATCAATACCCGTTATTCCAGGCATCTGGATATCCAAAAACATCAAATCAACAGTTTTTTGCTGCAACAACTGGAAGGCCTGAATGGCGTTATAGCATTTGCCAACAATCTCCATATCATTAAAGTTTCGCAGGTAATTCTCCATCACCTCAATGGCATAAGGCTCGTCGTCAACTATGAGTATACGCAATTTCATGGGTGTTTATTTTATATGGGCTGTGAGGTGCAAAATTAAGCCTGAGATCGAGCACGGCCAGAAAAGTGTCATGGTCGTCCATTATTTTAAGACTGTGGCTGGTTGGGTATATCAGCTCCAGCCGCTTCATCAGGTTTTGCAGCCCAATATTCCCGGTTTTACCTGCGCGATTGTTTGCGCCCGCTACTTTACTGTTTGATATTTTGAGTTTAAGCTCATCGCGCATAACATATAAATTGATATTAATCCACGCATCGCCCATTTGCTCGCCGGCACCATGTTTAAAAGCATTTTCAACAAGCGGCAACATCAGCAATGGAGCTATCAGCTTGCCGTCGGTATCGCCATAAATATTAAAATTGATATCCAGCCTGTCTTCATAACGCAGCTTTTCAAGGCTTATAAACTGCTGCAGCATTGCTATCTCCTGGTTTAACAATACCTCGCCGGTATTGCATTCATATAGCATGTAACGTAAAATATTACTCAGGTTAAGGATCAGCTGCGGCGATTTTGCAGATTGGTTTAAACTTAAAGCGTAAAGGTTATTTAGCGTATTAAATAAAAAGTGAGGGTGTACCTGCGCTTTCAGTGCATTTAGCTCGGCCTGTAAAGTGGCCTGTTTACGCTGATACCACATTTTAAACAACTTAATAGCCAAAACAAAGCCTATTACCAGGTTGGTTCCTTTTAATGCATTGATCATGTTTTGTAAATCGAACAGCTTCACTAAAAACGGCCGCCGCGAAGATTCAAAATAGTCGCCTTCGGTAAGATGCATCATGCGAATGGTATAGGGCGTTACAAACAAAATACCAACTATGCGGGTAACAACAACCGACAATACAAACACCCCCAACGCCAGGTAACCAAACTTTAAATACTTGCCCGGAAACAGGTATTTAGGGATAAGCCAGCCGGCTATGGCATAATAGTAAGCTATCTGGATAGGCATAAAAATAAGATTGTTGCGTAGCGATACCATGAAATTGGTTGGTACCGAATACATCATGGTCATGATAAAGCTCACCGTTAGCCAAAACAATATGTGCTGCAGGGGCCTTGGCATTTTAAATTGGGCAACATCAAAATCAGCAAGCTGTTTCATATAGCTAAATTACTTATAGTCAGTTAAAAGAATGAATCATTTAGTCGGTCCGTCGACGGATGACACGCCAGCGTCGACAAAACGCATTTCAACAGGTTTATCCGGCATGCTTTTGCACATTAATGCAGTTTATGTATACCACAAGGCTGTTTGTATCCGGTATCCTGCTATATGACGCTGTTAGTTTATAAAGTGTTACCCGGCCTATAATTTAGTTACCGGATTTAAAAAATAACCGACATGAAAAAGACCATATTAACATTTGCCATTATTTGTATGGCGGCTGCAGGCAGCATAGCCCAAACAAAAACCAGTAACACCGCTACCTGGGTTGTGGAAAGCAACCTTAACAACCCGGGCATCCAAACGGTGAGGTTTTATGATAATGATAAGCACCTTATTTACAGCGAAACCATTAAAGCCCGTATAAATGTGAGTAACAAAAAAGTACAGCAAAAGCTCAATAGCATGCTGGACCTTTTAATTACAACCGGCAAACCAGTAAACGACAGCAACATGCTTGCAGCATCTTTCAAAGTAAAAAAAAGCTAAACGCGCAAAACGGAAGTGAGGGGGTGTTGATTTGCGCTAACCAAAAATTATATAAAGGTGCTTTTTAATTATACTCAGGGGAGCGCGAGGCGAACCTGTTTATTTTTGCCGATGCCTTATTAAAAACAAAAAAGGCAAACTTGTTATAAGTCTGCCCCTTTTTTATGTACCAATATATAGTGAAGCCTTTAAGGGCTGCTTGTTTTTGTAGTGTTTGTTACCTATAGTTCTTAATTATCTTATGCCTTAATATAGTCCGTTATCCCGTCAGGATATCGGGCTTTCAGCCTTGAGCATTCTGCTTTAAGCTTTACTATTACCTGTAAATGATGGCTAATATCTGGTAGGTTCCAAAGTACAATTGCAGTAATCTGCTTTTTATGAGTTCTATGTTTTCCTTTTTCATGACCGTATTGTTTGATTGACATGTCAAAGGTACTGCGCGTAGCGGGGCGCATCAATCTCAATAAATCGGTTTTAACAACCAATTTTTCCTGATGCCGGTTATTACCGTCAGCCGATAGTCATAACGGCGATTGGGGTGAGCTAAATGGAGAGAATTTTATTGAAGCTGCTTAAACTCCGAAGGATTATTACCCGCAAAGCGTTTAAAAAAACGACTGAAATGCGAGCTGTTATCAAAGTTCAGCCGCTCGGCAATTTCTTTGATACTCAAACCGGATGAAGAGAGCAGGTATTGCGCCTCCAGGTACATCCGGTTATGGATAACATGCAGGGCGTTTTGGCCGGTCTCGGCCTTTACAATTTCGGTTAAATACTTTGCCGATATAAACAAGGCATCTGCATATTCCTGCACCGTTTTAAGAGTGAGAAACTGATCCTCCACCAGCTTTTTAAATTTATAAACCAGCTGATATTGTTTGCTCAAGTGGCGGGTTGAATGCAGCAGGCAGTTTTCGCAGGCCCGGTTCATTTCGTAAAGCAAATCTGTTAACAGCAACCGCAGGATGGGTAAGTGAAAAGCGCCTCTCTCCCTGCTTTCGTTGCTTATTTTTTCATAAAGGGCTTTTAACGAGGCACAGCTTTTATGCGACAGGCCATAAATTGGCGGATAATCGGGATTTACCTCCAACAGGTTATCCAGTATGTTTTCTTTTAGCAGGTTATTGGTGAGGAATTCTTTTTTAAACAATACCTCATACAATAATAAATCGGGCGAGGCATCTTCAAAGGAAGTTATAAACTGGGGCGATACCAGGTGGATGGAATTGGTATAAACCTCGAACACAAAATGGCCGATTGTTTTTTTACAGCTACCCCTTAAACATAAAATAACCGAGTAATAATCTGTTTTAACAGGCAAGCCATGAGCAAGGCCTGGCTGGTTATTGAGCACTGCAAAATCATCCTGGTTCCAGCCATCGTTAATAATCCCAAAATCAGGCGCGTGATCACCTGCCGATGCCAGGTGCTTTTTTAGTGTCGATGGAATATCTAAAACGGTGATCTTATCGCTCATAAATTAGGTTTATTCCTGCTCAACCCAGTTGCCGTCGTCTTTAATGATGCCTATAAGCTCATCTAAAGCGTTTGCCGCACTGATGTTTTTCTTTACGGCTTCTTTACCACGGTAAAGGGTGATTTTATCTGTGCCCGAACCAACGTAGCCATAATCAGCATCCGCCATTTCGCCAGGACCATTTACAATGCAGCCCATAATACCAATCTTCAAGCCTTTAAGGTGACTTGTGCGGCTGCGGATCATCTGCGTGGTAATCATCAAATCAAACAAGGTACGCCCGCAACTTGGGCAACTGATATATTCTGTTTTAGAAATTCTTGACCGCGTAGCCTGCAAAATACCAAAAGCGGTTGAAGTGATCACCTTGGTATCGACTTCAGGCGCATCAATCCAAATGCCATCGCCAAAGCCATCAACTAATAAAGCGCCAAGGTCGGTGGCGGCGTAGAGCTGCAGTTTAGACGTGAGATTTGAGATATGAGATGTGAGTTCTGCTTCACTTCCGGACTTTCCGACTTCCGGACTTTCGGACTCAAATGCATAACTCATTTTCACTATAACCGGCACATCCAAACCCAGTTCTTCCATTTTGAAGAAGAAGCTGCGTTGATCGGCCATACCATGCAGTGCGTTGGTTTCTAAAACAAACACCAGTGAGTTATCAAACGGTAATGAGCCAAACTCTTCCGAATCAATATCTTCCGGAAACAGCGTCACCAGGTTTAATGCTGATGTTTTGTTGGTGGCCCCGATATATTCTTTCAGTGTAAATAATGGATGGCAAAGGGTTTTATCAGCCAGTTTTAACCAGGTTTGGTAGTTATAAAGCTGTTTTAAATTGCCTGGTAGGTTAAACGAAGGTAACTCATCAGCCAGGTAAACAAAATCAACCGATTGCTCGGCCATATTATATTTATCCAGCAAGGGCGAGTAGATATAACCGGCATCCGCCATAATACCCGGATCTTTCAGATTCTTTTTTGACAGATCAAGCACCACCCTTGGCACCATATGGCCGCCAATAAAAGCATTAGCCTCGTAGGTATCTCGTTTCTTATACTCATATGGATTATGCGTTTGAGGCGAAAGGTGAAAGGCGAAAGGTGAAAGGTTCTTATCTGTGATAATCTCCGTGCCTTTTGCCTTTAACCTTTCGCCTTTAACCTTTTCCCTCAAAGAGTATCGTTTCACCAATTCAATAGCTACCGGTGCTTCGGCCTCGGGTTCTTCGGTTAATGATACGCGAACGGTATCGCCAAGCCCGTCTTCCAGTAAAGTGCCAATACCTACGGCTGATTTAATGCGGCCATCTTCGCCGTCGCCGGCTTCGGTTACGCCAAGGTGCAGGGGATAGTTCATACCTTCGGCAACCATGGTCTCTACCAGCAGGCGGTAGGCTTGCACCATTACCTGCGGATTGCTGGATTTCATGCTGATCACCAGGTTATAGTAATTCAGCGTTTCGCACATGCGCATAAATTCCATGGCCGATTCCACCATGCCCTGCGGGGTATCGCCATAACGGCTCATGATCCTGTCGCTTAAGCTACCGTGATTGGTGCCAATGCGCATGGCGGTGCCATATTCTTTGCAAATGTTTACCAGCGGCGCAAATTTTTGGTAAATGCGTTCCAGTTCGCCCTGGTACTCCAGGTCGGTATAATCAATCTGGTCGAATTTTTTTTTATCGGCATAGTTGCCGGGGTTTACGCGTACTTTTTCAACAATACGTGCGGCAACCTCGGCAGCATTTGGCGTAAAGTGGATATCGGCCACCAGGGGTACATTATACCCACGGGCGCGAAGTTGTTTTTTTATCTCGGCCAGGTTTTTGGCTTCCTTAATGCTGGGTGCGGTAATGCGCACGTACTCGCAGCCGGCATCAACCATGCGGATAGATTGCTCAACCGTACCCATGGTATCCATGGTATCGGTAGTGGTCATGCTTTGTATACGAATAGGGTTATTGCCGCCCATGGGTACATCGCCAATATTTACCTCGCGGGTAACAAAACGCGAATATTGGGTTAACGAATTACAATAACGGCCTTGCAGCAATTTAACAGCATCAGTATTCATGCAGCGGATAATTAATAAGCTGCAAATTTAACGATTATGTTGAGGAATAAGTTGTTTGGATGTAAATGATAAATTAATGGTGGATTAAGTTATGGTGAGGATAAAATTTATACTTTAGGGGTGAACAACCTTTAAGTATCACAATGAAAAATATACTGTTATTGGGTTTGATGATGTGTTTTTTGCCGTGCTGCCGGACTAAACGTTCACCATCCATCGCAGAGTCATTTAAACAAGCATTTGAGGGTGCATGGGTAAAAAGCGAATATATTGATGAAGTAGCGACTACAAAATCTCCGTATTTGTCGCAACGCAAATCAAACGGATTTACAGCTTTAACAGTTGATCCTGATTTGATTAATGATAGCAGTGCCGTAGTTAAGGCAATGGGCATAATTTTACTTTCAGATGGATTTTTAAACAAGGCCTTAAACCTACGTCATTTAAAATAGCTGACCCAAATGATTACATTCATTCTTCAAATTTTAATGAATTGGGATATGAAATTTCAGCGGGCGATACCAGCATGGTTTTGTATAACTATGATAAAGACAACACATTATTGGGCAGTACAAAATATACCAAAGTGTTAAACAAACCGCTAAAAAATGATCTTGTACCTCTTTTACAATATGCTATAAACAAAAAGTTGTTTGCCGGCACTTATTCATTTTCGGATATCAACGGGAAAACATTAAAGGCTACGTTTACAAATGATGGAAAAGTGATAGGGCTGCCTGATTTTAAAACATACTATGTTAGTACCGATTTCGGCCCTGAAAGTGACCGAGATCAACTATTTTTTGATATTCAGCCCGATAAGTTCTTCTACGATTTAGAGCCTAAGGATCAAAAGCGATACCTTTTTAAACTTGCAGGAGACACCTTGAATATTTTTAATATCAGCCCAAAGAGAGACGAAACGGGTGGATTAAATTTTGGAAGCTTAAAATATAGTTTGGTGAAGGTGAGGTAGCTTACTTTATTAAAACAGCTTGTCAACATCTACACTGACACCTTTTCCTGCTTTTAAGTCTGCTTCACCTTGTAAAATCATGTTTACAAATTGAGAATCGTAAGTGCTTTCTTCTTCAAAAGGGATGTTAAATGCCTTCATCAAACCTTTTAACGCATTATACTTTTCTTTATTATCAGGATAAATAATCAAAGTGGTCATTAGGTTTTAAATTTCTATATCCAATAATCTTGAGCCGTGCACAATTCTAATAATATTGATGTTCTTTTCATCAACAATTTGATATATGATCCGATATTTGTTTAGTAGCAACTCCCGCACAGATCTGTTATTGATTTCCCGGACAAATTTTCCCGACATCGGGTAATGATAGAGTTGATCGATTTTATCAAATATCTTATTAATGAAGCGTCTCGCTATATATTCAGAGTCTTGAGAGATATAAGTTTCAATATCTAAAAGATCGGCGTAAGCCGATTCAGTAATTGTAATATTTACTGGCTCCACTTATCGATAAACTTTTTTTTAACTTCTTTATAATCCAATACTTTACCCTCAGCAACATCTTGCAATCCCTTCTCAACTTTTTCGACAAACAATAGTCTTTCAATCAGTTTTTCAGTATCAAACTCTTCATCAAACGAATCAAGGGTTTCAATAACAGTGGTCTTTTTCATCTGATTTAATTATATAAGCTAATATACAAAATAATTAATTACCCCCCTAAAACAACCTCTCCTTAATCACCAGCGTACCCGCCATCATATCATGTAAACATTGCTGTTTCTTGTTAAAAAAGGCCAGCAGGTAGCCGATAAAAAAAGTAAGTACAGAGAATATTTTGCACAGGTTACGGGCTACAGCTTTGCCAAAAGTAATGCGGTCGCCATTCATATCAACCACTTTTATTTTGAGCATCAGTTTTCCGTAGGTGGCCTGTTTGGCCGAACTTTCCATCACCATGTGGTAAATAATTTTGGCAAAGGGCACACAAGCCGATAAGCCAAAGCTGGCTGTCATACGCGTTTCTTTATCCCGCAATACCAACAGTACTACCACAAAGATAACGATCACAAATGCGCCGAAAACTATAAACCAATCCAAAAACGAAGCCAGCAAACGCTGGTCGAAACTACCAAAATACTGCATCAGCAACGCCGGCTTTTTAAAACCAAAAAGTTCGCGCAGTTCGGCAATTTCCTGGGCTTCCTTGTAATCGGGCATTTCGGGCGTCTTTACAAAGTCGGCAGGTTTTATTTTTCGGGCTTTTAGCTCATCAATACTGAAAGGCCCTTCGGGCTTGCCATTGATTACTAAAATATAGTTTGGATGCATGTGCAGGAGCTTTTCTGTTAAGAATACTTTTGGTGCGAAAAGTTACAACTTTAGTATCAAGTCGCAAGTATCGAGTATCAAGTACTTTGCATGTTGTTTAGAATTTTACTCTTCTCGATCTAAAAAAATCTTGATAACTGATGCTAAATACATGCTACTTTTTCCACCAAGTAAATTGTCTTTTATTTAAGATTTTGCGCTCGGATATCCAAAAAAATCTTGATACTTGATACTTGCGACTTGATACTTCTCAAGATACTTGATACTTGCGACTTGATACTATTCTACCATGCATTACGAGGACGAAACATTTACCAAAGCCCCTGCCGCGCAGCTTACCGGGCGCAACCATACGTACGAAAATTGTAAATTCATCAGTTGCGATTTGTCGCATGCCAACCTGTATGGTTTGATTTTTATCGACTGTGTATTTGATGGCTGCAACCTGGCGCTGGCCGACGCAACCGACACCGGTTTCCAGAACATCCGGTTTAAAGATTGCAAACTAAGCGGACTAAACTTTGGCAAAGCCCGCGACTTTCTGTTCGAAGTTTACTTTGAGAACTGCATTTTAGATAACGCCATCTTTTACAAAAAGAAAAACAAAAAAGGCCGGTTTACTGATTGCTCCATGACCGAGACCGACCTCACCGAAGCAGATTTAACCGAGGCTAAATTCATCAACTGTAACCTTAACCGCGCGTTTTTCAGCCGTACGATATTGAAGGGGGCCGATCTGCGCAGCTCCTATAACTACACCATCGACCCGGATGATAATATGATTAAAAAAGCCATGTTCTCGCTCCATGGTCTGCCTGGCCTGCTGGACAAATACGATATTAAAATTGAGGGATAATATTCTGGCTGATATTTAGTTATATGTATTCCTTGAGATAAACCTTATGCGAAAAATTGTACTGCTTGTTGGATTACTTTTGGATTGTTGTTGCGGTTTTGCGCAGACACATGATACAACTGCATTGAGATACAAATTAACCAGTTGCTACACACACGAAATGGATACGATGGCATATCCTTCGTTGGTGCTTGCCCCCGCAAGGAAACGCAAAACTGTGACCCGAAACCCATGGAACCTCCAAACGGTTCCGTTTAATGTTTTGGAAGTCAAAAATTACGATCCTTACCCAGTTATACCAGTACAGGAGGAACAATATGGCCAAAGGATGGATACTATTCCTGTTTTTCAGAATTTCGATAAACTGAACACCAAAGTTTTGCAAGGCGGCGTAAAAAAAGGGGAAGTTCAAAAAGCTATAAAACAGTTAAGGCACCATATTACACAATGGCTTCTTTTGCGCAGCCAGATAGATGAGCTAAATGACACATGGATATTTCCATTAAGAGGATACAATTACCATGCTATTGGAGGCAATGGCGATGGCTATTCAGATAAAGGCTACCATTACCTTGATGGCAACAAACACGGTGCACATCCTGCACATGATATATTTATAAATGATAAAAACCAGGATTGCATTGACGACCACTCTCGTAAACCGGTAGATGTACTTGCTATAGATCATGGTATTGTGATTGCTTGCAGTGATACATGGGAGACTAACAGCGATCTTCGTGGTGGGAAATATATCTGGATCTATCACTTTGTTTATGGCTATCATAAGCTCGGAAGCAAGTTAAAAGATGATTTTTCAACCGCTGGAGTAATTACCTATTACGCACATAACAATAAAATTTTTGTGTCCCCTGGACAAGAAGTTAAACCCGGCCAAAAAATAGCTGAGGTTGGGCGTAGCGGTTACAATGCTTATAAAAAACGCTCTCCAACACATTTGCACTTTTCGGCGTTCCGATTGGTTGATGATATCCCAGTGCCCTTTAACCCTTATCAGCAATTAAAAAAAGCTAAAACATTATGAAGGCGATTTTGATACTCATGATACTGGGTTTGATGACCAGCTCCGTAAAAACCGACAATGTTATCACCCGTTTTAGGCCCCCTACTGGTTATAAACAAAGTGCCGTAGCGCCCGGTAGCTTCAGTGCCTGGCTACAGAACGTACCGCTGAAACCTAATGGATCGCAATGCCTCACCTACCAGGGTAAGGTGGCCCGTACGGAGGGTTATACCGCTGGCATAGTTGATTTGAGTGTTGGCAAGCACGACCTGCAGCAATGTGCCGATGCTGTAATGCGCCTGCGCGGCGAGTACCTGTACAGCCAGAAGAAGTATGATGACATATCCTTTAACTTTACCAGTGGTTTCCGCTGCGATTTTGTGCATTATGCCAATGGTTACCGTTACAGTAATGATCATTGGATACTTAAAGCCAAAAAAGATTATGGTTACGATAACTTTATGCGGTACATGACCCTGGTATTTAGCTATGCCGGCACCCTATCGCTACAAAAAGAATTGAAAACCGTAAGCAATCCATCAACCTTAAAAACCGGCGATGTGTTTATTAAAGGCGGTTCGCCGGGGCATTGTTTTATAGTGATGAATGTGGTAGAAGATGCGGCCCATCATAAAAAATTCCTGCTGGCGCAAAGCTACATGCCTGCCCAAAGCATCCAACTGCTCCAATACCAGGAAAATCCCTGGTTTACCCTTGATGAACCAGCCTACATCCTTTATGGCGAACTGGTAAGACCCGCATACTTAAAACGTTTTGAGTGATCCTGGTCATTTTTTAAACTATACCCTGCTTGTACATTTGCATGTATAGTTAACCAATAATGATCATGAGAGAGTTTTTTATAAACGGCCTGCACGTTTTTGTTATCGTAGTTATAGGTGGCTTCGTCATTTTGGGCAACATGGCATTATCAGGTAAATTCGATCATTGGGATTCGCGTTTTATCAAAAAAGCCCAACATATGTTCAATCGCTTAAGGCGTTACTTTGACCGGAAACACTCCAGGCAACAAATTATTAAACAGGATGAAAATATCAGCGCCCGCCGTGAACACCATGCACATCACGAAACGCATACAAATGATAACGAAATCATTAAGTAACTCCGGACGGTATCATAATGCCACTACGTTATGGGATTACGAACAATTTAAATATTGAACACTGAATGTCCAATATCGAATAATGAAGGAAAAACTTCGATGTTGGACATTCAAAATTCATTATCCGATATTATTTGGCCATCTGTTTTAATTAACTTACTACCTTTTCTCCACCCTGTCATAAAACCCACCAAAGCTGTTATTTTTAACTGCCTCTTCGTTAAAAAAATCGCCGGGGAAACCTAACTCAATGGCGCTGGCGTCACTGAGACGTTTCATCTGGTCGGCGCTTAAGGTAACCTCAACGGTTTTTAAATTATCCAGCAGCTGATCTACCTTGGTAGCCCCTACAATTGGGATACACGAAAAATATTGCTGGCGGGTCCAGTTAAGGGCAACGTGGCTTTCAGATACACCCAGTTCGGCGGCAACCTCCATTACTACTTTGGTAATCTTTTCGGCACGGGCATTCAGCCGGTTGCTTTCGGGTTTTATGCGGCCTTTATCGCCTTTTAAATATTTACCTGTAAGCGCACCTCCTGCAAGCGGCGCCCAGGGTGTAACCGTCATCCCAAAATGTTTGGCCATCGGTATCAGCTCGCGCTCGGCTGTCCGGGCAAGCAGGCTGTACTCAACCTGTAAAGCTATAAACTGGCTCCAGCCCATGAGTTCGGCAAGGGTATTGCCTTTGGCTACTACCCAGGCAGGCGTATCGCTGATCGCGGCATAGGTAATTTTACCTTGTTTTATCAGGTCGTCCATGGCGCGGAGTACCTCGTCAATAGGGGTAATATTATCCCAGATGTGCAGATATAATACATCAATAAAATCAGTTTTCAGGCGTTTCAGGCTTTCCTCTACGCTGCGCATCATATTTTTGCGGTTATTACCCGATGCATTGGGGTTGGTTACATTATCCTTTAGCGTATACTTTGTTGCCAGTACAAAATAGTCACGGTCATGATTGCTCATATAATCGCCTATGATCTTTTCGCTGGTGCCCAGCTTGTAAACATTGGCAGTATCCCAAAAATTGCCCCCTGCATTAGCGTAGGCATCCATAATGGCAAAACTGGTTGCCGCATCGGCACCCCAGCCACCTTCGGTGCCAAAACCCATAGTGCCCAGGCACAGTTCAGAAACTTTAAGGCCCGAGCGGCCAAGTAATTTGTAGTTCATAGGGAGATTTTTAAATATAAAGTAATGCCATTGCGAGGTACGAAGCAATCGCGAACTATGCAGATCCGCCCTGAAAAGTTCGCGATTGCCACGCTGCGCTCGCAATGACATAATTTTAAGTCGCTGATTATCAATATTATTTTTTAATGTAGAGACGCAATATTTTGCATCTCCCGCATGCAAATCCAACCTTGCAAATCCGCTTGTCTGGCGGGAGACGCAAAATATTGCGTCTCTACAAGAATCCAGGCTGTAGCTATGTCATTACTGTTTTTTCCGGCCCAGGCTGGTGGTTACTCGCAATGACATAAAGAACGAAACAATAACAAAGGTGCTTTGTAATATTAAACAATACAAATGTATTACTATGAAAATTATAACACTCCATACCCCAATTCATATTCACGAGTTATTTAACATACTGCAGCATAAGCTTAACCAGCTTTTTCATGAGCGCAGGCAAAGTGCTATTAACTTTACCATCAGCGGGCATAATGATGTTATTGAAATAAGTCAGCCCGATTTGTACGAAGGGGTTTTGTTTAAGCTGGAAATAGTTGATCACGAACTACATATTACCCGTAACGAGCATTATGTAGACGATGTAAATTCCCTCACGGTAGAATCGATCCTGAACGACCTGTTTGCCGATGTGGCGGGCAAGCACGGTACCGACCTTGTGCAGGAAGGCTAAGCAAAAATTTGAAATATAATTTTTAGCTTTAACAGAAAAACTACCTATGCGTAATACCTGGTACCTGTTGATCTGTTTTTTATTAGCATCGGTCAACCTAAACGCGCAAGCGCCTGTTAAAGGCAAAGCCCCCGCCCTTGCTCCTTTGCAGGGCGAGCCGGTTATCATTAAACGTGATACCCTGTTTAAATTTTATACCGGCCAGGGCTTGTTTGAAGTGCAGGAACGTGCGGCCATAGTTACCAAACGGATAGAAGCGCTTGTAAACCGGATAGATTTTAACCCCGATTCGCTTACATTAAAAAACGACAGCACGCTATCGGTTATCTATTACAACTCGCAAATTGTAATGGCGGTAAACAATAAAGATGCTACCTATTCTGAACTTAACCGGCCTCAGCTTGCCACCAGCTATTTACTCATCCTTAAACAAAAACTGGGCAATTACTTTACCAACAACAACAGCCAGCAGGTTGTGGTTAATATATTGGAAGCCATAGCGGTTATTATATTGCTGATAGTGTTGATCTGGGCGCTCTTTAAAGCATCGCGATGGTTAAAACTGAAGCTTTTGAGGGCCTGGGAGGCCCGGATGGACAAACTGGCGTCGCAGGGGGCGCCCGTGGTTTATGCCCATCGCGTGCTGCCTATTGTTACCGGCCTGCTGAGGATAGTAAGAATAGTTATTATTATTGTGCTGGTTTACCTGGCGCTGCCGGTATTGTTTTTTATTTTCCCGTCATCAAAACCTATTTCGGTACAGTTGCTTGGATATGTAGTAACGCCATTTAAGGGCATATTGCTGGCCATAGTACGTTATATTCCTAATCTGCTTACCATCGCGGTTATTTACGTGGTAACCCGCTACATTGTTAAGCTGGTAAAATTTATCGCGAACGAAATAGCCCTTGGCAATTTTACCATCAATGGTTTTTATGCCGAGTGGGCCATGCCTACCTATAACATTATCAGGGTGCTGCTTTTCGCGTTCATGTTTGTGGTGATATTCCCTTATTTACCGGGTTCCGATTCCAAAATTTTCCAGGGGGTTACTGTTTTTCTGGGTGTACTATTTTCGCTGGGATCGTCATCGGCAATTTCAAATATGGTGGCAGGTATTGTACTTACCTATATGCGTCCCTATAAAATTGGCGACCGCATAAAAGTAGGCGAAGTTATGGGCGATGTGGTAGAAAAAAACTTATTGGTAACCCGCCTGCGCACCATCAAAAACGAGGATATTACCATACCCAATGCCACCATATTGAGCGGCCATACCATTAACTATACTACCGTAGCCAATACCATGGGCCTGATATTGAACACCACAGTTACCATTGGTTACGATGTGCCCTGGCAAACGGTACATCATCTTTTAATCAGCGCAGCCGAAGCCACCGAAGGCATCATGGCCGATAAAAAACCTTTTGTCCTACAAACCGAATTAAACGATTTTAACGTGAGCTATCAGCTGAATGCATACACAGCCTTGTCGAACCAAATGGCTGCCATCTATTCGCGGTTACACCAAAACATACAGGATAAGTTTAACGAAGCTGGGGTCGAGATCATGTCGCCGCATTATACATCGTTGCGGGATGGCAACCATATCCAAATTCCGGATGGATATGTGGCCGAAGGGTATGTTAAACCGGGGTTTAAGGTGGGGTAGAAGTATTAACGCAAAAAAAAGTGTCGATAGAGCGAGCCGTGGGGAGATTTCTCTTTCGCGCCCTACTTTTTGCCCCTGCTCTATCGTATGGCATTCGGTCATCGCTGGTGGTAGAAGATCTCGGATAATCCCCAAACAAAAAAAGACGCATGTAATGCGTCTCTACAAAAATTATTTGGTAAGCTTAGCCGTTTATCCAGCTAAACTTGTATTCCAGCATAGGGTTTTTCATCCTGTCGGCAACGCGCAGCAGGCGGGTGGGCAGCCCCATGATATAGTCGCGGGCTTTTTCGCCGCTTTCATTAAGGTCGGTAACACTTTCAATGTGCCAGTCTTCAATTAGTTCCTTCAGGATATCTACATAATCAATAGCGGTATAAATCCCCAGGCGCTGGGCAGCATCGGTAAAATGGCCAAAAGTTTGGCCTATTTTTAAACCTACTTCGCGCAGGAAGTGGGCCGGCATTACAATTTTTTTACGCATCATATCCTCAAAGGCTATCATGGCTTCGTTCGGGTCAACCTCAAATATCTTTTCGATAAAGTATTTGTAAGCTTTGGCGTGCCGGGCCTCATCGCCTGCAATTACACCGCACATTTTTGATAGCAGGGTATCGCCATCTTTTTTAGCCTGCGATGCCACACGCCGGTGCGATACATTAGTTGCCAGTTCCTGAAAAGATGTATATATAAAGTTGCGGTACGGATCATGACCGGTACCCAGGTCGAACCCATCGGCAATAAGGTATTGGGTAGATACCTCCATCATGCGCATGTTAACCCGGCCTGAAAGGTAAAGATATTTATTAAGCAAATCGCCGTGGCGGTTTTCTTCGGCAGTCCAATGGCGGGTCCATTTCATCCAGCCGCCGTCTTCGTTTCTTGATACACCTTCAACCATGGTTAACCATGATTCGTAGGTTGGCAGCGCTTCCTCGGTAATGGTATCGCCTACCAATACAGCAATAAGATCATAGCTTAATCCCTGCGCGCTTTCCTGTAGTTCCTTAATTTCGTTGAAGAAGGTATCTCTTGAAGAATCGGGCAAAAAATCTGATGGCTGCCATATGGTATCAACAGGTTTTAAAAAATCATACATCTTTTCGAGCATGAATTTTTCAATGTGGCTCATTACTTCCCTGCGTTTTTCTACAAAAAATTCCATAACAAATTATTAGTGTTCAAAGGTAACATTTAAACCCCAATAAAGTTACATCATTTTAAGGCATTATAACCTATTGCGTCTTGCATACACGCAGGTAAATTGTCCATCGAAGGCTTACCCGCGAATATTGAAAACGAGCTGTTATAATCCCAAAGCATCCCCGGAATGTCCAGTCTTTTTAATGCGGCCCTTACGGCCTTAATGTACCTGCAGCGGCTGTCCAGATCAGTATATTGGTTGTATACGCCATATTCGCCGCAAATTATGGGCACATCATATTTATTTGCCCAGTTTTTTACAATCTGCAACTTATCATTTACCGATTGTTCATTACCATCGCGTTTATACATTTCGTAGTTACTTTCGCCCGGCGTGCCTTTTGCTATGGGATTAAGGGCTGGAAAATTTTCCGCACTATAAGGAAATGGCACCCCGGTTGTGGCAACCTGGCTGCCCACCCAGCTGGCGCCCTGGTGGGTAAAAAAGAAAGGTTCGTAAAAGTGGAAGGTGTATATGATGTTATCATCCGCAAGCCGCACAAAGCGGCTTAATTCATATATGCTATTGTAATTGCTGGCGCCAATTATTAGCGTACGTGTTTTATCAATTTTACGCAGGGCGGTTACTACGTTATATGCCACATCTTTCCACACATCGGGGTTCATATGGGGCGGCTCATTATATAATTCAAAAAACAACTCATCCGGGCTGATATGTTTATATCTTTTGGCCAGTTTTGTCCACAAATCGATTATTTTAAGGGTTTCGGCACGGCCGTTTGTATCATTTAAATTGCCATAATGGTAATCCAATACCAATTTAAATCCGTACCTATGGCTTTGCTTAACCACTTTATCAATGTATTCCAATATTTCGGCAGCCGGCACTCCTGCCGATTCAAAGTATGTAAAAGCTACGGGAAGCCTGATACTCTTAAACCCTAATCTTTTTAATAATTCAAAATCGGTATCTTTTATAGCGCCCTGGCCCAATGGCATTTTGTTCCATGTTTGCTCGAGCCATGAAAAGCTAATGCCATTATTGAGGCTGGCGGCCCGTTTAAAGGTCAGTATGCGTGCCTGCATATTTTTTGGACTGCTTTTTGCAACCGGGCAAGTTGTTGTTATGAATAATAATATTAACAAACAGTTTAATAACTGCGTATAAAACATAATTTTGTTTTTCACGATAACACGTTTAACCCGATTAACTTAAAGCCTTTATTTTTGATCATAATTCCAAGATAACGAATAATGTTTGTTCAAATTACAAAAGAAGAATTAATAAAAGAGACATCAAAAAAAGCATGGTTCCAAACCAATAATATTGTTTGGATGATCATATTTCTTTACCCGCTTTTTAGCATAGTCGATTTTATTTACACACCCGATATCTGGATACAGTTTTTCATTGTAAGGATAATTACCTGCCTTATAATTTATGCTTTGTACACGTACATTCAATACAAAAAATACGACTATCGCATATTGCTACATGTTAGCATGTTACTGTTATCGGTAACATCGGCACTGCTTTGTAATATAGTAGGTGTATCCAATTTAAATATATACTACTCGCTTTTTGCTACGCTGGTACTGTTTTTTAACCTGCAGGTTTTTTGGGAGCCTATAAATTCAATCATCCAGTTTTTGCTGGCCATTTTGTTGCTTGCCGTGTTTTTTAACATGCAGCACGAGTACAACCTGGATATTGTAATAAACGGGGGCGGCCAGCTTTTTTTTATTATATCGGCCATTTCATGTATTGTGCCTAATACCCGCTTTAAGATAATGAAGCGTGATGTGCGTTCGGCAATACTTATCGAAAAATCGAACGAGCAACTAAAGGAACAAAATACATCTATCAACGAAAAAAACAACCTTATTGATTTGCAGTATGCGGAACTGCGCAAACTGGATGAGCAAAAAAACAGCTTCATTAATATTGCGGGGCACGATTTAAAAAACCTGATTGGTTCTATCACCATGAGCAACAACATGATCAGGGAAGAGGATTACCGTTTAAGCAACGATCAAAAAGAATATGTGGGCTACATAGCCGAATCGGCCGAAAAAATGCAGTATATGCTTAATAAGCTGATGGATGTTAAGGAGATTGAATCGCCGGAGATAAAATTCAACACAGAAATTTTTGATATTAATGTTGAAGTAATGCATGTTTTTAAAGGCCTGTATGATACCGCGCAAATGAAAAACATCCATTTGGTTGATAACATATTGAAACTACCCCTTAACGTAAAACTTGATAAGGTATTTGCCGGGCAGGTGTTCCAAAACCTGTTATCAAACGCCATTAAGTTTTCGCAAACCAATAATACCATCAAAGTTGTAACCAGCCTGCAGCGCCAACGCTTTGTTTTTGAAATTATTGACGAAGGTATTGCCATAGGACAAGGCGAATTGGATATGATGTTTAATAAATTGAAAACATTAAATGATACATCGGGCGTAACCGAAAGCCGTTTGGGGCTTGGCCTTTCCATAGCCAAATTAATGACCCAGGAAATGGGCGGCGATTTATCATACCGCAGCGATGAAAACGGCAATTATTTCCGGGTAGAGTTTTACGTTATAAGTTAATTATTTACAATCAGATGAATAAATTTTTTTCCCTCTTAGCCTTTCTATTTGTTATTAGTACAGCCTCGAAAGCACAGCAACTTATAACTTTTAAAGCGCTGGGGCACGATGATGATATGATATATGGCATGAGCGGTGCCAATTCATTTTATTTTAAAATTACGCCGCTTACCGAAATGAACGGAAGCAAGGTGGTTTTATTTTTTGAACCTTCGCAGGCCCTGCTCAAAGATCACTCGTACATTAACGTCGTTATAAACAATAAGCCCGTTTATAGCGGACGCATGACTAAGGATTCTATCCAAAAAATAGCGCTTACCTTAACCAGGGCCGATTTATCAAACGATAAATTCCTTAAGATCCAGATTAAAACCCTGCTAACTATCACTGACGATGAGTGCCGCGACCTGGATAACCCGGGCATGTGGTTAAAAATTAAAAATTACTCATACCTGTCGCTCAGGCGCAGCAATAAAGGTTTTTTTGATAACGTAAACATCAGTAATTGCTTCGATTCAAAAAAGGCTATAGTTTATCCGGCAAACCCTACCCTTGCTGATCTTAAAGCGGTTGCATGGGCCTACTCCAGGTTAAAAAAGACACAAACCAGGGACATTATGGTTTATGATGAAGCCCATATGCCCGATACTTTACGGAACTACATTAAAGTTGGCTTGATTGGCAAGTTGAATGCCGACGCACGCCAACTGATAAAAGTAACCCCGCAAAACGACCAGGGTTTATTTTACCTGCATAAATCAATGAGCCTGGTTACAGATACCAACACCCGCCTGGTTGATGTTAAAGGTGTACTTACAGCTGTAAAAACCGCTACGCAGGAAATGCAGCCAAAAGAGATTTTATTTGTAACCGGCGGCGGCGATGACGGCTACGAAAAAGCCATTACCGCCCTGGGTAACATGAACATCTTAAATTCGACCTTTGGCGACTACCTCCTGATAGAAAAAGCACAAAACACCTTTTCAAAAACCATTGACGAAAACCGCTCAAAACTATCATTGAAGCAGGTTGGCGGCGTAAGCGATTTTTTAGCGGGCATAGGATCGTTAAAAAGCGCCTATTCGTTTAAAAACAGCGATTTTAGCTTTACGCCAAAAGAAGTGGAGATCCGTTTTGTAGCCAACTACAGCGCTTTAAGTGTAGGCGACCGCGGTTTCTTTAACATATACCTTAACGGCTTATTGATTAGCAGCGAAAAATTGGATGGTACCGGCAAATTAAACACCGCCATTACCATTAACCGTTATCAACACCATAAATACAATACGCTGGAAGCCGAATTCAGGTTTTACCCAACTGCCGGGCACTGTAAGGATAGCTTTACCAACTTTTTTGCCGAAGTGGATGTTGACAAATCATACCTGGAATCAAAAAATCCTTTTATAACCAGCGACCTGAGCTTTTACCAATATCCCGAGGCATTTAATACCGGTACAACACGCATCATTATATCCAAAGAGTATGCAAAATACGCCGCAGGCGCTTTGGGCGAAATTATTTATGAACTAAACAACAACATTAACGCCAACAACTTCCCGGAGTTTGATTACTCAACCGATTTTCCGTCAAACGACCTTAAAAAATATAACATCATTGCCCTGTTATCCAAAAATGACAAGTTGCTGAAAGAATTTCAAGATGCGCCAATCCAGTTTGAGAGAGATTTCAGGTTATACAAAACTGACGATAACACTACCGTTTACTCCCTATCTGATACGGTATCAAATGGGCTTGCACAGATATTTTACGGCCGCAGCAACAACGCTACACTGGTACTTACCGCAACCGGCACCCATATTGCCGAAGCTTTCCTGGCTACGTCAAAATCAATTACCGAGCAGCTTTCAACCCTGTCAAGCAACGTATGTATATCTGATGTAAACTCCAACAAATACCTGTTCAATATCAATAAATCGAGCGCAAACCTGGAGTATATAGATACAAAAAGCGGTTTAACCCGTTTTTGGGATACCTATAACCTGTACATTTTATTAGGTATACTTATACTGATATTACTATCGTTCCTGTACGTTCGTTCAAGGGTACAAAAATCACAGGATTTGTTTAATGATTAATTTTTTAAGCATCAAGTATTTAGTATCAAGTATCAAGATAGCTGCAACGGCGGCTTCCAGGTAGTTGATGCTGAGCACCAACTACCTGGTTTAACGGGCCTTAGTATAAATATTTTTAAACCGGTACCACTTACTTGATACTTGATACTAACTACTTGATACTAATCTTACATATATAATGAGTATTTCAATTCCTGAACTTTTGGTTAATGACGGGTTTATAACACCAGGCAGTCAGGAAAAAATTAAAAGTTTTTCAGAAAGATCGGGAATGGCCTACGTTAAAATAGCGCTTAACTTTGGTTACATTTCCCGCAAAAACTATGAACGCTCATTAAGTAACGCCGGCTATCATTTTGCGCAGATAAGGGAAGAAGCTTTTGATACCGAAGTATTAAAAAAAGTTGAGCTTAAATTTATCAATGATCACCTTGCCTTGCCACTCCGGATTGAGAACAACCGCGTGGTTACCCTCATGGCCGACCCTACCGACCAGCTTTTTATTGATTTTATCAGGTTTACCTATGATATGGAACCCGATATTATTATTGCTTATGATTTGGATATCACCTGGCTTAGCCACAAATTATTAGGCGAAAAATACGTTAAGGCATCGGTATATGAATTAATGAGGCGCGACCCTAAAAGTTCGGCCTCCACCACTTTTACCACCCCGCAACTGGCATTCCTGTTTATATTGCTGGGTATTATAGCGGCCGGGATGGTTTTAAATTTTAAAAACACATCCATCGCCATCAATGTGGTTATCAGTATGTTTTTCCTGGTGGCCATTACCTTCAAACTATTCCTGGCGCTGGTAGGCTCGCGGTTTGAGTTGCACCAGGCCGTAACAAAAGATGAGGTGCGCGATGTTGTTAATGCCGACCTGCCCCTATACACTGTACTATTGCCGGTGTACAAAGAGGATAAGCTTATCAAAAAACTCATCTGGAACCTGCAAAGCCTTGACTATCCCCGCGAAATGCTGGATATAAAACTGCTGATTGAGGAAGATGATGATAAAACGTTAAAGGCTGTTCAAAACCTTGATTTCCCGGCTGTATTTGAGGTAATTGTAGTGCCTTTTCACATGCCCAAAACCAAGCCCAAGGCTTGTAATTACGGCCTGCATTTTTCGAGAGGTAAATTTTTAACTATTTACGATGCCGAAGATATCCCCGATACCGATCAGCTTAAAAAAGTAGTTACCCTGTTTGCCAAGCTTCCCGAACATTACATTTGCATCCAAAGCGCGCTCAACTACTTTAACCGTAACGAGAACTTTCTTACCCGGATGTTTACACTGGAATATTCGTATTGGTTTGATTATATGCTGCCCGGTTTAGATACCCTGGATATACCCATCCCCCTGGGCGGTACCAGCAACCACTTTAAAATGGATGCCCTTATTGAGTTGGGCGCCTGGGACCCTTTTAACGTAACCGAAGATGCCGACCTTGGCGTACGCGCTTATGCCAAAGGCTATAAAATTGCCATTATCAATTCAACCACTTACGAAGAGGCCAATAACGAACCTATTAACTGGATAAGGCAACGCTCCCGGTGGATAAAGGGTTATATGCAAACCTACCTGGTGCACATGCGCAATCCGGCCGAGTTAATCAGGAAGATTGGTTTCAAAGGCTTTTTGGGCTTTAATTTTTTTATCGGCGCCACATCGGCCACGTTTTTGGTTTACCCCTTATTGCTGGCCATATTTATCTGCTACCTGGTTTTCGATTTTTCAACCATCCGTACGCTTTTTCCCGATTGGGTTTTATTTATGGCTATATTTAATTTGATGGTAGGCAACATCCTGATGATATATGTAAACATGATGGCCGTATTTAAACGCCGGTATTTTGAATTGATATTGTTTGCCCTTGCCAACCCTGTTTACTGGTTAATGCACTCGGCAGCAGCATATATGGGCTTATACCAGCTGATAACAAATCCGTTTTATTGGGAAAAAACCAATCATGGTTTAAGCAAAGTTAAAAATCCTACAAATGTTGTTAAGTAAAAAATGAGGATCTCTAAAAGTCAATACCTGTTTATAATAACCGCAGTGCTTGCCGTTTATTACCTTGCTGTGGGCATTTACATGAACCATTTGGGCTATTATAACCAGGAGAGTATTTTTTATATCGAAAAAACCAAGATCATTTTTGAGGGCCTTGGCAACCGTATTAAAGTAATGGGGCTTACATCGCCGCTATTACCTTTTTATTGTTCCATCATATTTAGTTCCATCAGCACTTTCCTGGCCCCGGTAATAGCATCCGCGCTGGGTACGGCCGCTTTATTTTACATCCTTGCATCCACATTGCGTACCCGCATACCAAACGACGACTTTTATTTTTACCTGTTCATCGCCTTGTTTTTTTTACACCCCGGTTTGTTGTATGTGGCTACATCGGGCAAGGCCATTTACCTGGTGCTTATCAGTTTTTTCCTCTTCTTTTTTAACCTGTTAAAGTTTTACCGGTCAAATACAACCTTCCACGTTTCATTGTCCAGTATAGCACTGGTAACCCTTATTTTTTGCGATTATAAGTTTGTATGGCTTTGCCTGTTCTTTATCCCGCTGGTATTGGCCATCACTTTGCAAAGCTTAAACCTGGGCGAAAAGGAATCCATCTTCCGCCTGTTTTTAAGCTTTAACAGCCCATCATTGCGCCGTAAACTGGTAAGCAAAACCTTTGCTATTTATATCATCATGTTTATTTTGCCCATAGCATCTATCATTTGTTATAAACTGCTCAATTTAACGCATGCCAGCGATCTTAATTACTTTATCGAAAGCCCGTACGCCACCTGGAATGTATTGGTTGACAAGCTGAATTATGATATTACCACAGCCGCAACCAATTACCAGCTGCCCGAACTTTCGGTACTGGTATCGGTAAGGGTTATTTATTTTTGCCCGCTCATTTTGGTGGCTATATACCTTTTCCGCGAAAGTACTTACCAGGCTTTAACCATTTTAAGCCCTTTCGCCTTTATCGAGTTTTTACATATCAAATACGATAAACTATATATTACGTATGAGTATTACCTCATTTTCCTGGTGCTATCATTGCTTTGCCTCATTTTTAAAGCGCTGGTAGTTAAAAATCAAAAGGTGTTTAAAATAATTGTATCGGTTGCTGTACTCGCCCAGCTTTATACAGGTTACGCTTTCCTGAAGGGATCATTCATTCACGATGAAAAAGCGTTTATCACTACACTCACCAGCGGTGAGCATAATGTGGACCAGGCCGAAATTATGGACATGGCGGGGTATATCAACAGCTTGCCCAAAAACGCGCATGTACTTATGGATGATGCCGTAGCCTACCCGGTTGCAGCGTTTACAAACGATATCAGAAAATTGACCCTGCCCTACCAGGACCTGTTTTTAAGCGCTATAGAAACGCCCTACCGGTATGATGATTATATCCTGATTGCTACAGCCAAAAATCCGTTTACCGGTTATACCCAGCTCAACAATAAATATATCCCGGCCATACGTATTGTAAACAGCGGCATTAACTACCGGCGTGTGCACGAAAGCAACAACTGGATACTGTACAAAATCATCTCCATGCAATAAAACCGAACTATTAACTATTGACTGACTTATATTAACTAAGACCTGCCCCTTGCGGGGCCGGTCTTTTATGTTTACAGCCAATAAATCACATAGCAGCATCCGGTACGGGCTTACCCATCACAAACCAGGCTTTGGTAATTTTATCACCGGCTACCTCATAAATACAAAGCGCGTCAATATGTCCCGGCCCGTCGGGGAAGGTGCGGGATACCAGCTCAAAATCCACAACTTTATTATAGAGTACTGTGCGGCTAATTAGTTTACCAAACAAATCCGGTTCTCTGAACCTTACCAGGTGCCTTTCGCGGATGGCTGCAGCGCCGCTTGCCAGTAGTGTATCCGGAAATTCATAATACAAGGCATCGTCGGCCCAACAAGTCATAAACAAATCGATATCTTTTGCATTATAGGCATCAAGCTGTTTTTTTACCACTTGTTCCATAGCGGTTTGGGTTGTGTTTTCCATGAGCGATTATATATATGGCGGCTAATATAGATGTTATGTATTGGACAATGTATGTAGCAAGCTTATTAGTCGCCCCCGCCGCCGCAACCACTACAACCCGATGATGAACAGCCCGAACAGCCGCTACCACAACCGCTATGCCCACTACAACCATGGCTGCCTCCATGATCGCTATGGCTTGAGTGACCCGAATGCCCGGTATTGTTATCCCCATCCGCATCGCCGCCGCAACCGCTATCGCCGTCTTTTTTGCGTTTATTGTTATCATAACTGTCATCATCTCCGCCTTTGTAAACGGCCACAACCACCAGGCCAATAACCCCGACTATTAAACCTAAAGCAATAGTAGTTTCTGATGCCTGTATAAACAGGCCGACCGCCACTATCAGCATCAGCAATATGGCTACCTGGCCCATGTTGCGGGGTTTGGGCACAAGCCAATACCTGCCCACATTTACCCGCCTGAAGTTGATATCTGTAAAGCGGGTTTTATTATTGTGCCAGATATCTGCCGGGGGCATAGTGCCGAAAGTTTGGATATACAGCTGGTTTGTATGCGTGTAATAACCGTCGAATTTAATGGCTTCGGCTTTGCCGCCTTTGGTTGGGTTATGATGTATTTGCTGCCCCAGGGTATCGCGGCATAAATCGTTCCAATACGATTGGGTGAAGGTTAAATGCAGGTGCCAGGCCTGGTCTACCGGGTCAGACGGAGTCACGCCGCCGGGCGTGATACAACACAGGAAGATAAATTTTTTATATTCTTCAATCACGCGCAGGGCATAGGCGGGCGGCCAGCCGTTTTCGCGCGCAAGCCGGCCCGAAAATTTGAAATCGACACCGGGATTATCTAAACTAAAGTTTTGAATATTTTGCCATAGTGGTTCTTGTGCGGGTATCATGATGGTACAGGTTATCTGGCTTAAATGTAGTTAAACGGCGGCAGAAGAAAAAGCGGGAAACAGCTTCTTCCATTTTATAAAAATGTATTAGATCAGATAAAATCATTAAATTTGTTAGAACAGAATTGTTATTGGCATACCCAACGGGGTAAACAATGACGTTTTCTTAAAAAGATGCGAAATGGAAACAGTTATTATAGAACTGACTAATCAAAAAGCTTATAAAATTTTGAAAGATCTTGAAGAACTTAATATCATTAAAGTGATAAAAAAACCTTCAACACTTTCGTCATTACGAAAAAAAATACAAACCAAAATGAGTAATGAAGAAATTGACGAGCAACTCCATAATCTTCGGGACGAATGCCAAAGACCTATCTGATTGATAACTCCGCGATAATCAAGTATTTTAATGGCTCATTACCAGAAAATGACCATGACTTCCTAAAAGTTAACGTTAAAATATATTAATCCCAATAAAGTTGTTTAACACTGATTTTTGGCAATGTACCCGCATAGCGTGAAGGATTGCAATGAATACCGGCCCGGCAGTGGGCAGCAGGGCAGGCCGCGCCTAATGCCTTGCAGGCGTATAAATGGAAAGCCTGGCCCCCCGCTTCTACCAGCGGGAGGGACACGCCATAATACGAACATCTCAATTAAGACGGCGGTATCAATAATTTCGAATAATGAATTTTTAATATCGAACACCGAACTTTCTCATTCATTATTCGATATTGGACATTCAGTGTTCGATATTTATCGTAAGCTTATTCTCAAACCCGATAATCCTTCCCTATCACAAATTAAACATCACCTTTGCCAACATCATTCTGCCCGGAATGCTGTAAGTGCTTGACGTAAACACATTGGCCGACAAATACAGCGAGGTATAGTTTTTTACGTTGAACAGGTTTTGGGCCGTAAGCTGTACATCTATTTTGGGCTTGCTGAATTTGTAGCGAACTGATGCATCGGCAAAAAAGTATTTAAGATCATTGGCCTGTTGCTGGTGGGTGTAATAATGATCGGCCGCCAGGTTAAACTGCAGGGTATTAAGCGGATTATATTCGATAGCGGCGGTTTGGATAAGCCGCTGAAATTTGCTGCTGCCGGCAACCGCCGTTGATTTGCTGGTGGTTTGGCTGTAATTGGCCTTGTAGCTTAAGTTAACTTTACTGCTCAGTTTGCTTTCGGCACCCACATTCAGCGTTTCGCCTACTGTACTGAAGGGCAGTATAAGTCCGTTTTGCAGCTGGTTTAGCCGGGCGGTTTGCCAGGAAGCCCCGGCGCTGAAAGTGGTTTGCAAATCGAAATTATACTTGCTGATGTAGCCGCTTACCGCCCAGGCGTCCGTTTTATTATCATAAGGCAGCACCACCCGTTGCTGCAGGT
This sequence comes from Mucilaginibacter sp. P2_A5, assembly GCF_056404995.1. Taxonomy (NCBI): domain Bacteria; kingdom Pseudomonadati; phylum Bacteroidota; class Sphingobacteriia; order Sphingobacteriales; family Sphingobacteriaceae; genus Mucilaginibacter; species Mucilaginibacter sp. P2_A5. Next base: position 17,278 of record NZ_JBFUCY010000008.1, on the reverse strand, counting down.
TATTAGTTAATGTGCTGGACGCAATATTGTTGGCGTAAATATGGCTGTAATTAACATTCAGGCTAAAAAAGAAAAGCGTAATGGCTTTGCGGTAGTTAAAGCCCAGGCCGGCATTTTGGCTCTGGCGCTCGGTAAGTGCGGCGCTGTTGGCATATAGGGTGCGGTAGTTGGTAAGTATGTAGCCCCGGTACACATCCTGAATGCTGCCAATGTTATTGCGCAGGCCGTAGTTTAGGGTAAGGTAGTTTTCAATCCCGGTTTGGTATTTTACATACAGCCGCGGGTTAAAGTACAGGCGGTTAAGGCTGTTGTTTAGCTGGTAATAATCATCGCTGTAATGGGTTTGCTGCCAGCTCAGGGGCAGGTTTACCTTTATATTCAGGATTTTGCCGGGGATGTCATAATCGGCTTCGGCATAGGCTTTATTGCGGCTCCAGCTTAAGCTGTTGCGGGTACTATCGCCAACCGGGTTTACCGCGTTGTTTTGTTGCGTGGCCGAAAGCCAGGAGCTTAACGTTTGCGATTGGCTGCTAAACCCCGTCTTATAACTTTGGGTTACATATTGCCCCGGTACTTTGTAAGCCAGGTAATTGTTGGTAAACCAGGTAGGGATATTTACAGTTTGGGTAAGCAACGAATAATCAACACCGTTGTTAAATATACCTGGGTTAAGATTAGGCTCTATAACCCGGTTCTCGGGCTCGGATGTGCGGTTAATGTAGCTATAAACCTCCATAATTTTATTGGTTTTGAAGGTTTTCATCAGGTTGAACTCGTTGGAGAAATCGAACAAATTATCTTTAAACGTTTGGTTTACCGGTACGCCATTACTCACCAGGCCGGAATACGAGGTATTGCGGTTATAATCCATTGCCAGGTTATCGTTCAGGTAATATTTGCTTTGGTTAACGTTTAGCGTAAACTGGGTATGGATTAAATCGGGGCGCCATTTGTTGTTTTGCTTTTCGGTATAGCGGATGGTATCACCGGGCAGGTAAACCTCGCTCAGGCGGCTGTAATCCTGGTGCTGGCTATCGCGCAGGTATGATACATTGGCCCGCAGCTGCACATCTTTTTTCAGGTTAACCAGGTTATTGAGGTTAAGGATACCCGATTGGTTAAACAAGTACCTGTTGCGCGGCAAATCCGGGTCGCCTGCGGTGCCAAGCGAGAGCACCGTACCAGGCTTATCATTATCCAACTGCTGCATCCTGTTGGCCGAGTTGTGCGATACCAGGTCGCCGGCTACATCATAGCCCGTATTGTTGCCGCGCAGGTAATTAATAGCCTTGTATTTATCCTTAAACATCATAGCGTTCAGGTCTTCATCGTACTTTTTTGGCAGGCCCGCGCCTATCGTTTCCTGGCCTATCAGCTGTAGTTTGGCATCTTTTTTTATGGTGAGGTTAAGGGCCACATCCTCGCTTACTACCTTATCGCGCAGCATTTTTACAGGCTGATGGTTTTCCATTACCTGCACCTGGTCAACCACCCCATGCGGAATGGTACCGGTGGCAATGTTGTATTTATCATCCAGCAAATTATCGCCGCCTATGTACAGGTTGGATATAGCCTTGCCGTTGTAACTTATTTTGCCATCCTTAGCTACCTCAATGCCCGGCAGTTTTTTAATTACATCGCCAATAACCCTATCCTGCGGGCTGCTAAAATCCGATACCTTGTAACTGGTAGTATCGCCGCTAACCCGCAGCCGTGGCCGCTTATTTTTTATGGTAACCCCCTGCAGCTGATGCACCGCGCCTGCAAGCTTAAAGTTGTAGGGTGTTGTAAAGTTGTTTATTTGTAGCCCCGCCTTTTTAAAGCCTATGCAACTGGCCTCCAAAGTAAGGCCGCTTTTATCGGCAGTCGCCGGGATGTTAAGGCTGTACAAGCCGTTGGCATCGCTGGTAGTGTAGGCGATAATAAGGCTGGCGCTGTTTTTAAGGTTGATGCCGGCGTAGCTTATTGGCTTGCCCAGGCTATCAGTTACTTGGCCTTTGATGCTTTGGCCAAGGCATACCATGCCCATGAGCATCCAAAATATGAATACCCCGGCGCTTTTATATAGCCTGCTCATTTCTTTTCGGGCAATTCTAAAGGATTATTGATCACCGGGCCCGGGCCTATATTTATCCGCACCTGGTCGCCGCCGCCTGGCCCGCCTGGACGCATCCCCCCGCCCGCGCCGGCCATAGCCGATTGTGCAAAAGCGTTAGGGTCCTTACGCATAGCGGCCTCTAAGTTTTTAAATTCCTTTTCGGTAGTTTTAACGGCGTCAGTTGGCAGGGCTATTACATTGGGATCGTCGTTGGCATCGTCCATACCAATCATTTTAACCGTCATGCCGCCTGGGGGCGGGGTTTCGGCAACTGGTTTGGTACTACTGGTTACTTCTTCAAGCCCGTCAAACTTAAACACTACCTCTTTATTAGTATCATAAGCCTCCACAATTAAGCCAGGCAGGCCGTTCAGCTTCCATGGCCCGGTATGAAAAGGCAAATCGGGGCAAAACCAGGCTGTATAATCGCGGCCCTTAAAGTGCCCTGTAGCCTTCTGGCAATGCAAGCCCGAAAAGCTGGCCGTATCGGCGCTTATCTTCCAGTCAATCACCGGCATGGGCTCTTCAATCATATACGGGGTTATCAGCCGCTCCTTACGTACCAGTTTGTGTTGCAGCGGAAACTGGTAAAACTCGTTCCGGGTGGTAGGCGCGCCGCCGGTTACTTTAATATTAATGCGTCCGCCATTGCCCTTTTGCTCGGCCATCTGGTCGGCAACCTGCTTTTTCATCAGGGCCTCCTGCAACTTGCGGTCGTAACTTTTATAAGCGCTGGAAGTTGCGCCCACAAACAACACCATATTTTCGGTATATGGCTTATCGCGGTGCGCAGTATCCCGCAGGTGCGAAAACTTGTAATGTACAATAGCCCTGGCGGTATCGGGCTTTTGCGCTTGTGCCCCACCAGCAAGGCCAAGCAGGCAGGCTAAAGAGAGTATCGTTTTTTTCATGATGGTTATAAGGTTATATCTGTTTTTTTATAATTACAGATCAAATATAACTAACAGAATAGTTAAACTACGAAACTTTCGTAGAATTAACAAATTTTAACAATTGGGCTATCGTTCATTGGTTCACTGGTTCATTAGTTCATTGGTGGATAGTTGGATAGCTGATCGGCGTAGTATTCTTTTAGCTCGAAATCCCGCGCTTCAAAAATCTTGATACCTGATACTTGCTACTTGATACTTCTACCCTACCACCGTAACAGCTATCCCCTTTTCCTGTAGTATTTTCAGCATAGCGGCACTGATGCCGCTATCGGTAATAATATGTTGCACCTGGTCTAAAGGACAAATTTTCCCCAAGCCGCGTTTTCCAAATTTGGTGCTGTCGGCCAGTACCACTACGGTTTGGGCGGCCTCTATCATTTTTTGGTTTAGGCGGGCTTCCATCAAATTAGTGGTGGTAAGGCCAATTTCGGGGTCGATGCCGTCGACACCTAAAAAAAGCATGCTGCATGCCATATCCTGCAGCATTATTTCGGAGTATGATCCCGTTACCGATGATGATGAACTGCGCAACTGGCCGCCTAACTGAATTACCTCTACATTGGCGTGTTGTGATAGCTCGATAGCCACATTAAGGGCCGATGTGATCACCGTTAAATGCTTGCCAGCATTAATTGACCGCGCCAGGGCCAGCATGGTAGTACCCGAGGCAATAATGATAGAATCGTTATGACCAATAAGCGTGGCGGCGGCTAAGCCTATCTGCTGCTTTTCGGTGGCATTTAGCTTTTCCTTTTCGGCAACGGGCCTGTCGTTTGTATAGGGGTTGCTTTTGGTGGCGCCACCATGCGTACGGAATAATAGCTTTTTATCCTCCAAAAGTTTCAGGTCCTTTCGGATGGTTACTTCCGAAACATTTAATTGCTTACTCAGCTCCTGTACGTTTACAAAGCCGCCGTCTTCCAGTTGCCGGAGTATAATTTTATGCCTGTCGGTGTTTTTATTCATAACAAACAAAAATAAGTAAAAAACCGGCGCGGGATAAATTGAAACAAAAAATAAGTTTCGATTTGTTATTTTATATTTCGATATTGTATATTTGAAGCGAATTCGAAATACAACAGAATAAAAATGAGTATTTTCAAAAGAGATTCCATTTTGCAATCCATTCATGATCAGGATAAAGTTTGGGATATCGTTATCATTGGAGGTGGCGCAACCGGCCTTGGCGCCGCGGTCGACGCAGCCTCGAGAGGGCTATCAACCCTACTACTAGAACAGGCCGACTTTGCCAAAGGCACATCCAGCCGCGCAACCAAACTGGTGCATGGCGGCGTACGTTACCTGGCGCAAGGCGATATCGGCCTGGTGCGCGAAGCCCTGCACGAGCGGGGTTTACTGTTAAAGAACGCCCCGCACCTGGTAAAAAACGAAAGCTTCATTATTCCTAATTACAGCTGGTTTGATGGCGTATTTTACACCATCGGCTTAACCATATATGATTTACTGGCCGGCAAGCTGGGCTTTGGCAGGGCAAAACACATCTCCAAAAAAGAAACCATAAGCAGGCTACCGGGAATTGAAGACAAAGGCCTGCACGGCGGCGTAGTATACCACGATGGCCAGTTTGATGATTCGCGGCTGGCTATCAACCTGGCGCAAACCGCTTTGGAGCAGGGCGCCACCGTGTTAAATTATTTTAAAGTTACCGGGCTGATAAAAGATGGCAACCACAAAATAGCAGGCGTTGATGCCATGGATACCGAAACCGGGCTTAGTTATAACTTAAAAGCCAAAACCGTTATTAACGCCACCGGGGTTTTTGTTGATGATGTGCTTAAAATGGATGTGCCCGATAAAAAGCCTTTGGTAAGGCCAAGCCAGGGCGTGCACCTGGTGCTCGACAGGCGCTTTATGCCCGGCGAGGATGCCATCATGATCCCCAAAACCGAGGATGGCCGGGTCCTGTTTGTTGTGCCCTGGCATAACAAGCTTTTGGTAGGCACCACCGATACCCCTATTGACGAACATAGCCTGGAGCCGGTAGCCCTTGATGCCGAAATTGATTTTATTTTGCGCACCGCAGCTAAGTACCTGAAAAATGCACCCACCCGTGCCGATGTGTTAAGCGTTTTCGCAGGCTTACGGCCATTGGCAGCCCCGCAGGATGATTCATCCAACACAAAAGAGATTTCGCGCAGCCATAAGCTTATTGTTTCTCAATCGGGGCTTATCACCATAACCGGGGGCAAGTGGACCACCTATCGTAAAATGGGCGAGGATACCATCAATAAAGCAATAGAGGTGGGCAAATTACCAAACAAACCTTGCCATACGGCGGGTTTATCCATCCATGGCAGCAGGCCAAATCCCGACAGGAGCAATCATATGTACGTTTATGGCGATGATATGGAAAAGGTACTGGCCCTAACCGATGAGGATAGTGATTGGAAAAACCCGGTACACCCGGATGATGAATACACCAAAGGCGAGGTGATCTGGTCGGTACGGCACGAGATGGCGCGCACCGTTGAGGATATACTGGCCCGCCGTACCCGTGTATTGTTTTTAAATGCGCGGCTGGCCATGGCCATGGCCCCGAAGGTTGCCCGGCTGATGGCCGAAGAATTAAATAAAGATACCGAATGGCAAACAGAACAGGTAAAAGCCTTTAATAAGGTGGCCGGAAATTATATATTAGCATAGAAAAGAATCAAGAGTTAAGAATCAAGAGTCAAGACGGGAAAAAAGCCGGGCATGAGGAAGAATCAAGAATCAAGAATTAAGACAAGGGAAAAAGCCGGGCGTGAGGAAGAGTCAAGAATCAAGAGTCAAGACGAGGAAAAAAGCCGGGCGTGAGAAAGAATCAAGAGTCAAGATAAAAAAAAGTGAGGCGGATAGGGATTGATTTAACAGATTACCCGGAACATCACCATAAACAAACAGCTTTTCTCTTGATTCTTGACTCTTGATTCTTGACTCTATTTCAACCAACAATTATAAATACCTAAATAATGGAAGAATACATTTTGGCCCTTGACCAGGGGACAACCAGTTCGAGGGCGATCATATTTGATCATGCGGGGCAAATTATAGCGCTGTCGCAAAAAGAATTCAAACAATATTTCCCAAAACCGGGCTGGGTTGAGCATGACCCGAACGAGATCTGGTCGACCCAGGCAGGTGTTGCCGCCGAGGCTACCGTTAAGGCGGGGCTTAATGGCAAAAACATTAAAGCCATAGGCATTACCAACCAGCGCGAAACCACCATTGTATGGAACCGCGAAACCGGCGAAGCCATTTACAACGCCATAGTTTGGCAGGACAGGCGCACCGCGGCTTACTGCGATAAATTGAAGCAGGATGGCCATAGTGATATGATCCGCTCCAAAACCGGGCTGGTAATAGATGCCTATTTTTCGGGCTCCAAAATAAAATGGATCCTGGATAATGTGGATGGCGCCCGGGCGCTGGGCGATGCAGGTAAACTGGCCTTTGGCACGGTTGATAGCTGGCTGGTATGGAAATTTACCCGCGGCCAGGTGCATGTTACCGATGTAACCAATGCCAGCCGTACCATGCTGTTCAACATCCGCACCCAGCAATGGGACGATGAACTGCTGCAGCTGCTGGATATCCCCAAAAGCATGCTGCCCGAAGTAAAACAATCAAGCGAGGTTTATGGCGAAACGGCCACCACCATATTCGCCAGCAAAATACCCATTGCGGGCATAGCCGGCGATCAGCATGCCGCGCTGTTTGGGCAAATGTGTATTGATAAGGCCATGGTTAAAAATACTTATGGCACCGGTTGTTTTATGCTGATGAACATTGGCGATCAATTTATCGAATCAAAAAACAACCTGCTTACTACCATCGCATGGAAAATTAATGGCCGGGTGCAGTACGCCTTTGAAGGCAGCATATTTATTGGCGGCGCCGTAGTACAATGGCTGCGCGATGGCTTAGGCATCATCAAAACATCGGCCGATGTAGAGCAGTTGGCCAACAGCGTTAAAGATACCGGCGGCGTATTTTTCGTGCCCGCTTTTGCCGGCCTTGGCGCCCCTTACTGGGACCCTGAAGCCAGGGGCACCATAGTTGGTCTTACAAGGGGTACCACTGCCGGCCACCTGGCGCGGGCCGCCCTGGCATCCATAGCCTACCAAACTATGGATGTGCTAAAAGCCATGGAGGCCGATGCCGGCATGCCCATTAAAGAGCTGCGGGTAGATGGCGGCGCAACGGCCAACGATTTGCTGATGCAGTACCAGGCCGATGTATTGAATTGTAAAGTAATAAGGCCAAACGTGGTAGAAACCACTGCTTTAGGCGCGGCCTACCTTGCCGGCCTGGCAGTAGGTTTTTGGAAAGATGTAGCCGAAATACAGCAACTCTGGCAATCCGAAAAGGAATTTATCCCGGCCGGTAACCCGGAGGATATTAAAGCGGATATTGAAGGCTGGGAAAGGGCCATTCATGCGGCTAAGAGCTGGGCCGGTAAAGGCTAAAAGCGAAAGGCAGAAAGCAGAAAGCCTGGAAGCAGATGGATTACGGCAGGCTGATGCGCCTGGAATAATTTATGATAACCTGTTACCAATTATTTAAACCTATAAATTTTATACCATGTCTCCATTTATTGCCGAACTGATTGGCACCATGTTACTCATACTTTTAGGCGATGGCGTTGTGGCCAACGTAGTATTAAAAGATACCAAGGGAAATAACAGCGGCTGGATAGTTATTACCACGGCCTGGGGCCTGGCCGTATTTGTGGGCGTGGTGGTGGCCGGGCCCTACAGCGGGGCTCACCTTAATCCCGCGGTTACCATAGCGCTGGCTATAGCGGGTAAGTTTGCCTGGGCGCAGGTGCCGTTGTATATAGCCGCGCAGTTTTTAGGCGCCATGATAGGTTCGTTCCTGGTGTGGGTAATGTATTATGATCATTTTAAACGCACCAATGATCCGGCGGCTATACTGGCCGTGTTTTGCACCGGCCCGGCAGTGCGTAATTACATCTCGAACATTACCAGCGAAGTTATTGGCGCTTTTGTGCTGTTGTTTACCATATTTTACATTTCGGGTGCGCAAATTGTGCCTACAAATACGCCAATAGGCCTCGGCTCCGTTGGCGCTATACCGGTGGCATTACTGGTATGGGTAATAGGCCTATCGCTGGGCGGCACCACCGGCTACGCCATTAACCCCTGCCGCGACCTTGGCCCCCGCATCATGCACATGATACTCCCCATCAAAAACAAAGGCACCAGCGATTGGCCCTACGCCTGGATCCCCGTTTTAGGCCCCATAGCAGGCGCAGCCATAGCTGCGGTCGTGTATTTATGGATAAGGTAAAAAGGCTACAGTACTGAAAGGATGACATGCCAGCCGCAGTAACAATATCAACAAGGGCGAAGGATAAAAATATTCGCCGCCCGGTTGTATGTTACCCGTGAATATACTTCGGGTTTCTGCGACATTATAACGAAAAACAGGTTTATTGCACAAAGTGCAGGTATATAACAAACCCTCCACCAATCAACAATTCCAGTCTATCCAACCATCCACCAATGAACCAATGAACTAATGAACCAGTGAACCAATGAACTAAAATGGCGTTGCCTGCGGCCCGTGCTGTACGTTCATACGCGCACAAGGCATTAGGCGCTGGGCCGGTATCCACTTCCATCACTAACGTGGGCTTGGGAGGATAATGACGGGCGTTGAAGTTATTTTAAAGCATCGTGATTTGCATGCGGGCCACAAGGGAGACCCTTGCGGCAACGGAGGGATCCCGAGGGTGTTGTAAAACGATGGCATTAGGTTTCCGATGAGCCGTCTCTTCAGGTTCCTCTACGAGAGAACCTGAGGAGACGGCAATTGTATTACCACCATCAATTTGCCGGTATCGGCAATATGATCGCCCCCGTACCCCGTTATTTATGCACCATCGGTGCTACCCGTTTGTAGCAACAACGTACCCCCACGTTTTTTGCCCCGTAGCGGGCTACCTTTTCCAACACGCGGGCAACCTGCAGGGCGGCGCGGTAGCACCTACGGCGCACAAATCATTTTTGTAATCGGGGCTACAAACGGGTAGCACCTATGGCGCAGGCTGCGAAGGAGGGATTTTTTCTTTTGAATTAAAATCTGTCCGTCCGCAAGGTATGCCGCCACTCCAACCGACAAATCCGGACACATCATCCATTTCCTTCAGCACTCATTCACCCTTTTAGTTATAAGCATTATTGTGCTATACGTTTGGAATTGCTAAAAATATTAGTATATTTGTAGCGTGTGTTGGTAAATAATGCACCACCTTTTTTTGCCCCAATCTTCGGGCTTAGTACGCAGGCATGGCCGGTACGCCAAAATCAAACAACAAGCAACAAACAATTAAATTTTTTATACACATGAGTACACTTAAATTAGCCCACATGGGCGTAAGCAGTTTAAACGGTATTGGTACCGAAATTAACTTTGGCTGCCACGACTACCTGTTAGATTACGACTTTATTGTAGTAAGCGCCACCGCAATACACGAAAGTGCCGATTTTTTACTGGAAGACATGGATGCCGACCACGACCGCGCACTGGCCTTTTTAACCAAACGCAGCCAGGATTTAAAAGATTTTTACCACCACGGCGGCACACTGGTGTTACTGCTCGACGAGGAGCCCATTATCCAGCGCATGGAATACGTACCCGAGTTTGGTTACGGCAAACTGATAGATGTGCTAAGCACCCGCCCTGCAAAAATCAATTACATTATACAACACGGCACCAACGTGCAGCACCACCCCATAGCCAGCCCCCTTGCCGATACGGTAGATGTTTATTTTAAAGCCATCCTGAACCATAGCGGCACCAATACCCTGCTGCGTACCCAGCGCACCAAACAGCCCATAAGTTACCATTGCCGGGTAGATAAAGGCTTCTTTTTAACCCTGCCCGACATTGCTTTTAAAAACCCCGACAACCCCGATGCCCCCGCCGAAGTGCTTGCCCAGGTGCTTAGCATTTGCCAAACCCTTAAACAACACAAATTGCAGTTAGCATAAACAACACAAAGGCCGCGGTTAATGCGGCCTTTGTGCGTAATGAGGTGTCCGTCCGTCCAGGGGGAAGGGTGTGTGGTTGGGTGGGTGGACGGGGTTTAATGTTGCCTATCTCCATTATGTCATTGTGAGGTACGAAGCAATCTCCTGGCTGTGCATGGTGGTTATGCATGGGCGTATACCATCCCCACCATGTCATTGCGAGGTACGAAGCAATCTCCTGGCTATGCATGGCGACTATGCCTGGCGTATACTTAGCATGAGTACCACAAGGGTGGACCCTTGCGGTAGCGGGAGTCCGTCCGTCTGTGGGTGTAGGTGTGTGGTTGGGTTGGCGGACAAGGTTTAACGTTACCTATCCCCACTATGTCATTGCGAGGTACGAAGCAATCTCCTGGCTATCCATGGCGGTTATGCATGGCGTATACCATCCCCACCATGTCATTGCGAGGTACGAAGCAATCTCCTGGCTGTGCATGGTGGCTATGCTTGGCGTATACTTAACATGAGTACCACAAGGGTGGACCCTTGCGGTAGCGGGAGCCAGCGTTCAAAGCCAATGTTTGTATAAAACCGAATACGAAGCAATCTCCGGGCTATGCGTGGCGTATACTTAGTATACGGGACACAAGGGTTAAAATAAATCAAATTTTATCGGTGTGTTTATTTAAATTTAAGGACAAAAGGACTTCAGAAAACATGAACGAAATTATAAGGAATCTTTCAATCCAAAACTATCTTAATTTGAAGTCCCAGTTTGACAACTCGAAAAAGATCTTTTGGGATGAGAAGAAAAACAAATTATTTCATCCAGGGGAATATGGTTCGTACCGGGAGCAAATAGTTACCAATTGGTTAAAGATGTACACTCCTGAAAGATTCGGGATGTCGAGTGGCTTTATCATTAATTCTACTGGCGCGATAAGTTCTCAATGTGATATTATTATCTATGATAAATTTGTAGCGCCCAAAATTGAAAATTCAGATCAGCAGAGATTTTTTCCAGTTGAATGTGTTGTGGCTGCTTGCGAAGTGAAATCGACAATCAAATCAATAAACGAATTAAATTCGCACCTCAATAAGTTAGCTAAAGTAAAAAAGCTGAGAATCGATGTTGTCGACCCTGTCGCTTCTTCAAGATATTTTAATAGCCCTCTAAATCCAACACTTAATAGTTTTGATAACATTTTCACTATGATTATATGTAATAATTTCGGTTTTAAATTCGATAAGAAGAATATTGACTATAAAAGCACATCCCCACATCTACGACACAATTTGGTTTTAAGTCTTGAGAACGGTTGTTTACTGTATAAGGAAGTACGAAACGCAACAACTGAAACCCTGATAAACATACCTTTCAAGGAGAATAAACAATTTGAAAATTATTTTATAGAAGCCTCCGATGACGAATTACCTGCCCACGTAAAAAATTTTTTAAATCAATATTGTTCTGGAATAGGTTTAACAACGGTACTTTCAGCTGATATGAGCCATTATTTCTTAAACGATATAGAATTGTTGAGAAGTTGAGGTTGATTTGTATTGGCCAGCAAGTTGCGCTTTGTTCGCGTTGACATCAACAAATTTTGGCGCGGCTTTAACGCATTATTAAATACTTCCTTAATCGATCAACTTTGGCTCGTCCGGGATAACTCAAGAAGCAGGTAAAGCTATATAAAAGCTTTTCTATTTGTAAACAGTATTTAAACCGGGCTGTGCATGGCGTATACTTAGCATGGTGACCACAAGGGTGGCCCCTTGCGGTAGCGAGTGTATACTTAGCATGAGTACCACAAGGGTGCCCTTGCGGTAGCTGGGGAAACGCAGGGTTAGTTGAATTAATGATCAGGCTTGATAATTATTTCAACTGTAAACTTCTCATCTTCAGAGTTTAGATCATTCTGTAAACCTTGAGGGTTTAATATTCTTCCTTCAGGGTCATAAGTAAAACATATTAATCTTTTACAGTTCGGATGCGTTTGATATTTTGCTTTGTCTTCAATTAATTGTTTACCGAGTACTTTGTCGTCTAATCCAACCCTTGTCTTTTTTACCTCTATTACTATTTCCTCTTCCTTTAATAAAAAATCCATTCTTGATGAGCCTCCAGCATAGCTTGGTGTCCATTCTTCGTTGCGGATATCTTTAAAATGAAGTTTCAATAAGCTATGTAACAAATCTTGAACATCGTATTCGTCGATTACATCCAAGGTATTCCTATTATTATGCCTACTACGTAATTGAATAGCAACTGAATGAAATTTATTGAAAAGATTTGAGAGCAGTTCTTTTTTAGCAAAAGATACAATGGCGTTTTTAGGTTTGATTAACTTACAGGCATTTAAAGCACCTAACAGAATATTCTTTTGCCTTTCAAATTCATTCTCATAATTTCCTTCGACTCTTTCGGCATTGAAAAGTGTATATAATTTGCCAGGCGCACTGTTCTCGCCATAGTTTTCAGTTATAAAATCCCCAACAACAGCGCCCCAAGTTCTAAATTCAACTGAAAGCCTCCCGAAAGTTCCGTCTGAAGAGTTATAGCTGTTTTGTGCGAACACAAGCCCATTCCCCATCGCTAACAATTCTTTTATTTTTTCTTCCATATCGGTTATAGTAAGTAATAATAATTAATTTTCATCAAACCTTAAACATTTGTTTAATTACTTTCCGCATCCCTCCAGCCTTATACCCTCTCATACAAGATATTAAATACACAAATCCCTGATGCTCATTCCGGGATTTTGAATCACAGCAGATTTACCTCAGGGCCTATGTTGTCCGTCCGCTCCCCATCCCCACCATCCCCGGCCACTTCCCGACAAAATCAACTTTTTTAAAGAATATTCTTTATTTTAAAGAATTATTTGTATTATTGTAGTGAAAATAACCCTGTAGGCTTTTAAGCCTGTTCCATAAGTGTCCACCCCCGTCGGGCAATGTACTGCTCTCCCGGCGGACGGACACCACAAAACAACCATAGCTTACTGATATGTTCCCGATGAGGGGCTTATCCCTATCTATATAATATTATAGGTATTTAAAGGGGTATTTTTTTTAAAATCCCGGTCGGGATTTTTGGTTGATTGGGTGAGTGGTTGATTGGTGAATGGTTGTCTGTCGGATGCTGAAGGGGAAATGATAGTCAAAAATAAAAAACTGTCATGCTGAGTTGTAAAATTTCGGGAAATTCTGAAGGTGGAGTGACAAGCCGGCGAAAGACTTACGAAGTTTTTAAAACTTCGTAAGTCTGGGGTTTTACAACTTGTCATGGGTAGGAACGAAGCATCTATTCGCGAACTTTTCTATCGGCCATGCATAGCTGACAGATGCTTCGTACTTCAGCATCACAGCGGGAAAGATACCAGCGACTTATCCGCCAACCCACCAATGAACTAATGAACCAGTGAACCAATAAACAAACAAACATGAATCACGAATTAATGAACAATCAAAACAGTATGCAGATTAATGCTGCGCAATTAGAGTACGAAAGCCTGCAACAGTTGCAGCAAGGGCAGTTACCCGAAAATAACGACGATGTTTTAATGGTGCGCAAAGTAAGCCATTGGATGGAGCAGGCCAGCAGCAGGCCTGTACCGCTGATGCTTTTCGGCAAGTTTTGGCACCAGGGCGAGGTGTGCATTTTATTTGCCGATAGCAACCTGGGCAAAAGTATTGTAGCGGTGCAAATTGCCGATGCCATTAGCCAGGGTACCGGCGTTTATCCCTTTGATGTGGAAGCCCCTGCACAACCCGTGTTGTACTGCGATTTTGAATTGACCGACAAGCAGTTTGAAGCCCGCTACTCGGTTGATTATGCGCAGCACTATCCCTTTAACGGCAACTTTTACAGGGCCGAGCTTAACCCCGATATTGACGTGCCCGAAGGTTTTGGAGATTTTGACGACTACCTGACCTGCTCGTTAGAGCGATCTGTACTGCAAACCAACGCAAGGGTGCTTATTATTGATAACCTTACCTACCTGCGCAGCGAAACCGAGCAGGCCAAAGACGCTTTGCCGCTGATGAAGCAGCTTAAAAGCCTCAAAAATAAGTACAACCTAAGCATACTGGTTTTGGCCCACACCCCCAAGCGCGACCTTACGCAGGTAATTACCCGCAACGATTTGCAGGGCAGTAAAATGCTCATGAACTTTTGCGATAGCGCCTTTACCATTGGCGAAAGCAAGGCCGATTTTAACCTACGCTACCTGAAGCAAATTAAGCAGCGCAATACCGAGCAGGTGTATGGCGAGGGCAATGTGTGCCTGTGCAGCATAAGCAAGCCCCACAACTTTTTACAATACGAGTTTGTAGGCTTTGGGCACGAGTTGGAGCAATTAAGCAGGCCCGATAAAGCCAAGCAAGACGAGCAGATGAAAAACGCCTACGAACTTAAGCAGCAAGGCCTAAGCCTGCGTGAAGTGGGCAAAATGCTTAACATATCGCACCAAAAGGTCGACAGGCTTTACAAGCAATACATTGCCGTTAATATGCAAGCCAACGCCTAAGGCGTCCGTCCGTCCACCGGGAAGGGGTATCGGGGAATGGACGGACGGGGCAGTTAGCGTTTTATAAAGAGTCAGGAATCAAGAGTCAAGAATCGAGAGTCAAGAATCAAGAGTCAAGAATCAAGACAAAAACAGCTTCGGGAATCCATCCTCCAAAAAACTATGTCATTACGAGCGCAGCGCGGCAACCCCGTAGCCCTGCGGCAATCGGCGGGCTATGAACGCTGGCTAATACTCACCCGACGAGGCTGCGCCCGTCACCCTCTCTTCACCTGCGGTGAAAATAGGGGCTTGAACGCTGATTATCAAAACATTAAGCAGAAATAAAAAAGAAACCACTTCCAAGCCCCTCTTTCCGGCGAAGCCGAAGAGAGGGTGACAAGCGTAGCGATGTCGGGTGAGTCTTCGCCGCCATGCAATCGCCGCCCCTCCACCAATGAACTAATGAACCAGTGAACTAATGAACCTATCGGCGGGCTATGAACGCTGGCTAATACTCACCCGACGAGGCTGCGCCCGTCACCCTCTCTCTTCACCTGCGGTGGAAAGAGGGGCTTGAATGCTGATTATCAAAATATTAAGCAGGAATAAAAAACAAACCACTTCCAAGCCCCTCTTTCCGGCGAAGCCGAAGAGAGAGGGTGACAAGCGCAGCGATGTCGGGTGAGTCTTCGCCGCCATGCAATCGCCGCCCCTCCACCAATGAACTAATGAACCAGTGAACCAATGAACCAACCAATGAACCAACCAAATGAAATACAAATTACAACCTTACGCGGGCATGCAATCGCGCTACCGTTGCCCCGGCTGCAATCATCACAGCAAAAGTTTTGTGCGCTATATTGATACCCAAACAGGCCAGCAACTGCCCCCGCACATAGGCCGCTGCGGCCGGGTTGATAAATGCGGATACCACGTTAAGCCGGAGGGTCAGTTTGCAGTAGGCAGTGGGCAGTTTGCAGGCAGTTCAAAGAAAAGCTTCGGCCAACTGCCAACTGCTAACCGGAAACTGCAAACCGGCCAACTGCCAACTGCGAACCGGAAACTGCAAACCGGCCAACTGCCAACTGCTAACCGGAAACTGCAAACTGGCCAACTGCCAACTGCTAACCGGAAACTGCCAACTGATGCCGACTACTTCATTAACCCCGATTATGTACGCCTAACCCTTACTGCTTATAAGCAAAACAACTTTGTGCAGTACCTTATAATTCGACTTGGCAGGAAAACCACCCAGCAGCTGATAAAGCGTTATCACATTGGCACTCATGGCCACTGGCCGGGCGCTACCGTGTTTTGGCAGTACGATAAGGATAACTGGGTACGCACCGGCAAAATAATGCTGTACGATGCCGAAACTGGCAAGCGGGTGAAAGAACCCTTTAACCACATTACCTGGGCGCACACCGTAATTGCCAAACAACTGCAAGCCCAGGGCCAGCCCGAGTATTTTGAACTGAAGCAATGCCTTTTTGGCGAACACCTGCTTGCCGCCGAGCCGGGCAAACCTGTAGGCATAGTTGAGAGCGAGAAAACCGCCATTATAGCCAGCGCCATTTTACCGCAGTTTATATGGCTGGCCTGCGGCAGCCTGCAAGGCTTAAACGCAGCTAAATGCAGCGTGCTTAAGGGCCGCAGTGTAATGCTTTTCCCAGATGTGAATGCCTACGACAAATGGCGGCTAAAGTCGCAGGAACTAAACCGGGCCATGCCCGATACGATGTTCATGGTATCGGAAGTGCTGGAGCGTATGGCCACCGCAGCCGACAGGATGAACGGGGTGGATATTGGGGATGTGGTTTATTGGTGAAAGGAGGTGAGGGAGGCTGGCCGCTCTGTAAATTCATAGCGGTACCCGGGGACGGACGGACACCTTGCATCCCACTTTCCCTTTGAAAAAGTGTCCTGAGGTTGCATAAAAACCAATTCCAATACCTGCTCACCTGCGCAAAAAAACAATTGTTATTAAACCAATTGCGGGTGTAGGCGGTTTACAATACCCGCCTGCGCACAACAACCCTGCGCGCCACAACCGGCACAGCGGGCCGCACTACCACAACCCGCCTGCCCGGCACAACTACTACCCTGCGAACAGGTGTACGTACTACTACCCTTGTTTGCGCTTCGGCCTGCAATGCCACTCCAAAGCCGATGGCTATAAATAAAATGATCTTTTTCATGGTGCTTTTAATTTGTTGAGGTAAAGTTGCCATGAAAACATACGCCTGCAAACCCAAATAAGGGTGAGGCTGAAAAACAAGGGGGTGAAATGGCGGGGGGCGGGAGCGGTTGCCTGGCACTTGCCGGCCCCTTTGCCCCGCTGCCACCGCCTCCCCAAACTAATGCCCAATGACCAATGACAGCGCAGCGAAATGACTAATGCCAAGCGCAGCGAATGACCAATGCCAGCGCAGCGAATGACCAATGACGAAAAGTGTTAAACGCAAAAACCCCTCATCTTTAGGATGAAGGGTTTTACGATAAGATCTGGCACCGACCTACTCTCCCACGTTTTACCGCAGTACCATCGGCTCTGGCGGGCTTGACTTCTCTGTTCGGAATGGGAAGAGGTAGACACCGCCGATATAGGCACCTGAATTTCTTTTGTTAGTATTTAGTAGCTAGTATCAAGTAGCAAGATTTTATTTGCTCAAGTGATAAGTACCATTATACTTACAATACAATATTTTATTT